>PBZM01000011.1 GCA_002731015.1 Gammaproteobacteria bacterium | reverse complement strand
CGCGAAGGATACAGCGTTTTTTTCGCCTTGCAAGGAGTTTTAGTATTTATTTTTTCACTAAGAGGGCATTCGCAATATGCAACAAAAACACCCAGTATCCAGACTACTTTCGCTACCCTTGCGAGTTTCAATTACGTAGTGACAGTCACTCTGGCAAAACGCTTCTTACCACACTGGAAAACATGAGTTTCTCCGGAATTGATCCTGTACTGAAGATCGGTTTCCAAATCACCATTGATGCGAACCGCTCCTTGTAAAATGAAGGTTCTTGCCTCAGAAGAACTCTTAGCCAACCCCGTCTCCCGCAATAGGACCGCTAAGGGTATCCCCCCAGCTGTATCTCCTTGTATAAACATCTCCGGCATTCGATCCGGAATGTCACCAGCTTTAAATTTGTTCCCCGCGCTCTTTGAAGCTTGCTCGGCTGCCTCGGGATTATGAAAGCGCGCTATTAATTCCTTGGCTAGATCGGCTTTCGCCACATTTGGGGATACTAATCCATCGAGGACAGATGAGCGTAGGGTTTCGAGCTCAGCATTACTTTTAAAACTCAACAAATCGTAATAACGCCACATCAATTCGTCAGAAATCCCCATAAGCTTTCCGAACATTTCTCCAGGCTCATCATTCAAACCAACATAATTACCCAATGACTTTGACATTTTTTTCTCGCCGTCCAAACCCTCGAGGATGGGCATCATGACTATGCTCTGAGGTTGCTGGCCAGCGTCTCTTTGTAACTCTCTCCCCATCAACAGATTGAAACGTTGATCGGTTCCACCAAGTTCAACATCCGCCTCAAGTACTATAGAATCGTAGCCCTGTAAAAGGGGATACAGAAACTCATGGATGGAAATTGGTTGCTCAGATTTGAATCGTTTATTGAAATCGTCACGCTCAAGCATCCGAGCAACAGTAAGTTTTGCTGCTAAACGAAGGAGTTCCTGCGGCTGCAATTTCATCATCCACCGACTATTGTATTCGATACGCGTTTTTTCTTTATCCAAAATCTTAAATACCTGAGATGCGTAAGTCTCAGCGTTTAGCCTTAATTTCTCCTCAGTAAGCGGTTGCCGTGTTTGGTTCTTACCCGTTGGATCTCCGATTAGTCCTGTAAAATCACCGATCAAAAAGATGACTTCATGACCAAGCTGCTGAAACTGCCGCAACTTATTTATTAAAACTGTATGGCCCAAGTGCAAATCCGGCGCGGTTGGATCAAAACCAGCTTTTATCCTTAGCGGTTTGCCACTATTCAACCTTTGCTTTAATTCATCCAAAAGAAGAATCTCTTCCGATCCTCGCGAAATCAGATCTATCGCGTCTGTTAGACTCCGCCCATCTACTGTTGCCATACCCACTCTCAGGTCAATAATCAAAGTCCTATAGTTTACATAACCTTCATTTTTTATGTGCAACGCTCGACTGAATTGTGTACACTCCGCTAAACCGCTGTTTGGGATACGAATGCGCAAACTTATCAATCGGTTAGACGCGATATGTCATCCTTTTCCAGGAGTTCACGTTCTTGGCCTAGTCGGGTCCCTTTTATTTGTCGGCGCTTTGGTTGCATGGCCTGCAGTCGGGGAGACGGTCAATCAAACCGGCGAGTCAATGCCAATTCCCGCGTTATCGATGGTACTTGAGCGGACAGAAGACTTGTCAGAACCAGTGCTACCACTCACAACTCGAACTGAACGCGTAGAAGAAGGTGACTCGTTATCCCGGCTTTTTTCTCGTCAGGATTTGGAAGCGCAGGTGCTCCACTCGCTCACACAGGCAGAAAGGGGACAAGTCCGAATCTCGCAACTCAAGATAGGACAATCTGTGGAATTCAGATATGACAGCGACAACATTCTCTCGGAAATTGCTGTAGTCCATTCACCTTTTCATCAAACCATTGCGACGCGTAGTGACGGCAGTTGGACAATAAACCAACAATACCGAGAGGCTGAGATTTACATTGAGCATGCTCGTGCAACGATTGATAGCTCACTCTTTTTGGCGGGTGAACGTGCCGGGCTCTCCGACAACTTGATTATGGAGTTGGCCGATATATACGGGCACGTAATAGATTTCGTCCACGAAATCCGGAAAGGTGACCAATTCGTGGTCACGTTTGAGAAGCGATACCTTGACGGCGAATTCATTGAATACGGGAACATCTTGGCTGCCGAGTTTATTAACTCTGGTGAGTCCTTCATAGCAGTTCGCTTTGAAGACACGAAGGGCGATGTCGGCTATTACGATCAAAATGGGATCAGCTTGAGGAAAGCCTTTTTGCGAGCACCCCTTAATTTTCGCCGAATCAGTTCAAATTTTAGCCACAGCCGAAAGCACCCAGTTACAGGTATTCGACGCCCCCATAGAGGAACAGATTACGCAGCTCCTACAGGAACTCCGGTCTATGCAGCTGGAGACGGTAAGATCGTGCACCGAGGAAATAAAGGAGGTTATGGAAAGACTATCGTAATGAAGCATGGCAGTAGCGTTACTACCCTTTATGCCCACCTATCTCGCTACGGAAAATTTAGGACTGGCCAAAAGGTTAAACAGCGGCAAGTAATAGGGTACGTTGGTTCAACTGGGTTATCGACCGGGCCCCACCTCCATTACGAATTTATATTCAATGGTGTTCATCGAAATCCACGGACGATCCTAAATAAACTTCCAAAAGCTAAGTCGCTACCAAAATCCGAAATCGCACGCTACAGGCGCATCGCAGGGGTGTTAATAGGGTCACTCGATGCTCAAAGAAGCCATGATGAACTGGCTTTCCAAAGTATTACCAAGCCCTAAAGCGTCCCGATCGGCGATTGGGCTGATGAGCGGCACAAGCCTTGATGGGCTAGACGCTTGTATCGTAAGAGAGAATTCAGAGGATCACCGCATAGAAGTCATTGATACCTTAAGGTCTGAACTACCATTCCGGATTCGTGGTGGCCTACAAAAAATTATCCAATCCGGTGAGGTGAACCTGGAAACTTTGTTGCATCTCGAGCACCAATACACGGAAGCTGTGATTGAGCAGTGCCAAAAGCTTATAGAATCCAGTGATCACAAAATTTCAGTCATAGGCTTTCATGGTCAAACACTGTGGCATGCTCCACATCTGGGATCAACTTTACAAATTGGTTTTTCTGAACGTCTCGCTGAGGCAACACTCACTCCAGTCGCGCACCAATTTCGACGTGGTGATATGGCGCGAGACGGCCAAGGAGCGCCACTTGCGCCATTATTCCATGCGGCCCATTTCGGTCGTGCTACCGAAAATGTGGCAGTCCTCAACCTTGGCGGAATCGCAAATCTCTCACTAATAGTCTCAGGAAAGCCGATTCAGGGATGGGATTTGGGACCAGCTAATACCCTTTCGGACATATGGCACGAGATGCATCAGAATAAGCCTTTTGACTTTGCGGGGAACTATGCCGCGTCTGGTCGCGTAAATGACGATCTTTTAATGGTACTTCTCAGCGATCCATACTTCGGGAGATCACCACCGAAAAGCACTGGACGGGAATATTTTTCGTCGGCTTGGCTCTTAGCAATCGTGAATCAGTTTCCATCTATCGAACCTGCTGACGTACAAGCAACACTGAATCAACTCACAGCGATTCTCGTAGACAGAGCACTGCCCGATGACATCGACATCTTAGTGGTCTGCGGGGGCGGTATCCACAATGCTCACCTAATGGATCAGATCGACAACACGGTGGTACCACTTGTCGTTGGTTCTGAGACATTTTCTATCGATCCAGACTTTGTTGAGGCTGCTTGCTTTGGTTGGCTGGGGCTTCAATGCTTGGATCAACAAATCATGGAAACAAGCCCTGTCACGGGATCGAAACTCGCGGGCGTCCTAGGCTCTTTGGTGTTCCCAACGTCAGAGACTGAAACTCGAGCCGCAACCACACGTACTTGATGCATTCGGATTTTCTACAACAAACTGCGATCCAGTCAGTGACTCGGAATAATCCACCGTCGCACCAACGAGGTACTGGTATGACATACCATCCACTACTACCTTGATACCGTCCTTCACAATTTCTGTGTCGTCTTCTTGATGCTCATCATCGAAGCTGAAACCGTACTGGAATCCAGAGCAACCTCCACCGGTCACAAAAACGCGAAGATGGAGTCTAGGATCACCTTCACCATCTATGAGTTCTTTCACTTTCAAAATAGCTCGATCCGTTAGTTTGATCGGAGTCGGAATAAATACTTCAGCCATAGTCTCTCACGGACTCAATGCATCTACTGGAATTGCGTCAAACTCATTAAATCCAAGCATCAAGTTCATATTTTGGATTGCTTGACCCGCCGCACCTCTCACTAAATTATCGATGACACTCGAAATGATCAACTGTCCGGCCCGCTGCTGGTACAATCCAATAACGCAACGATTAGATCCTCGAACCCACCGCGTCTCGGGATGCTTCCCGATACCGGCCAATGACACGAACGGCTCACTATCATAGCGCGCCTCGAAAACCCGCCTCGCATCATCAATACCGAGCGACGCTGAGACATACACCGTCACTTCAATCCCTCTAATCATCGGTAACAGATGAGGAACGAACGTTACGCTGACCTCCTGTCCCATTTGTGAAATTTGATGAGCCATTTCCGGCTCATGACGGTGACCGTCGGCGGCGTAGGCACGGAAATTATCAGATGTCTCAGCAACAATAAGATCCTCTCGCGCCGTGCGTCCAGCACCCGATGCTCCACTCTTACCATCCACTATAATGTGGGATTCCATTAACGCCGATGCCTCGACAAGCGGCATCAATGCCAACGCAGTTGCTGTCGGATAACACCCTGGATTCCCTATGATTCGGGCTCCAGCAATCTTATGACGATACTTTTCGGGAAGACCGTAGACCGCCTCTTGAAGTAAGTCCGGCGCGCCATGTTTGCCCCCGTATGTAGCCTCCCAGAGCGCCACATCGCTGAAACGGAAATCTGCAGAAAGATCGATCACGCGGACACCGCGCTCAAGAAGAACCGCCGCCTCTGTCATCGCAATCTTATTGGGAGTCGCATAGAACACAAGATCACACGACGACAATGCGTCAAGTGAATGCTCCTGAAAAGTCAAATCAGCTGAATATGGTAGCCAAGGATATAAAGAAGTAACTTTTTTACCCGCTTCCGACCTAGATGTTAGACAACTGACCTCGATCCCTCGATGCGAAGATAGCATCCGAATAAGCTCTACACCCGTATAACCCGTTCCGCCGACAATTCCGATCTGTTTCAAGCGTGATTTCCATCCATTCGCTAATTAAGCGCATAATACGTTAATCCAACGCTAAAACGTACAAAAACGGGAAGTGTATGCAGAGTCAAGTCAAGGACACTGGCGCAGAACTGATTGCAGATTTTGTCATAGGCGGGCTCATCGGGGTCATAGTAGCAACTGCCTCAAAGGCATTTGTTTCGGGGGTAGGCTTCTTTACGGCTCTCCGAGAAAATCAGACGCTGATAGAGCTCGTCTTTTTTGGGACACAAATCGAACTTACAAGTTTGGTATTTCTGTGGTCGGCGGCCGGACTGCTCATTTTGATACGCCGAGTGTTCAAGATAACACGTTGGCACGGTCCCGCCGACTCAATCTACCACGCACACCAGTCAAAACAGCCGCTTGATGAAAAACACGGGCTGGTCTCGACTCTGGCCGCCTTTACGAGTGCTGCAGGTGGTGGATCAGTGGGACAATATGGACCGTTAGTGCATTTTGGTGCCACGATCGGTATCATTTTCAAACGATATTTTAAGTCACGACTTTCAAACGAAATCTATCTCGGATGTGGGGTCGCCGCCGCCATTTCAGCAGGTTTCGGTGCCCCTATAGCAGGCATTGTCTTTGCTCACGAGGCGGTTCTGAGACATCTTTCAGTCCGGGCAATGGCCCCGATATCTATCGCCTCCGTAGCCGCGGCGGCATTCAGTCAAGCTTTCTTTAAAAACACAACTCCCTACGCAATTTCAGCGCACTCTCCAGACTTGGCAACACTGATTCCAATTTTAATTATTGCAGGCCCTGTTGTTGCTGCGACGGCAATCACATTCATGCAGGGACTCAGGTACTCCGCGAAGTTCGCTCGGGAGTCAGGTTGGTCAGCCGAGCGATTGATTATCATAGCTGCGACGATTTGCGGAACAGTGGGTATCTGGGTGCCTGAAATTCTGGGAGTAGGCCTTGGTACTGTGAATGCGATGCTAGGTGGACAGTACCAGATCCCAATGCTTCTCGTCTTACTCGTGCTGAAAATATCTATGACGGCCTTATGCATCGGGTTTGGTTTATTCGGGGGGGTCTTCTCACCGGCACTTTTTATCGGGGTCGCGGTCGGGGGACTGGTAGCACAGATATCAATCGCTGTGGGCGGTCCTAGTTTTACGGAGGCTATGAGTATTGCCGCGATGGCTTCAGTTGCCGCAACTGTTATAGGAGCGCCAATTACAGCGGTTCTTATTGTTCTTGAACTCACACAATCCTACGCATATGCCGTAGCCGCCCTTATGGCCGTGATGACCTCAATGCTATTGACACATCGATTATTTGGTCATTCGTTTTTCGATCGTCAATTGATCGATCGTGGTATCGATCTGTCACTCGGGAGGGAGGGAATAGCCCTCAATCAACATACGTTAGAGGCCCATGTAGGAGATGATTGCGTCAATCTTTTAGAAGATAATACGGGACAAGAGGCTCTACACAAGATGCGTACGAAGGAACAAACCGAGGCCTACATAATATCAGACTCGGGGATATTATTGGGGAAACTATCGGTGCATCAGGCCGTTGCAGCCGGTGCCAATTCCGTAAAGCAATTTTGCGACGAAAATCCACTCATGCTCAAAAAAGACGATTCATTGCAACATGCAATGTATGTTGTCAGTGATTTTGTTGGTGAATCGATACCGATCGTTGAAGGAAACGATCGAGTCTTTCTAGGCGCGATTACAGAGGGGGACTTATTTACAGCAGTAATTGAGGTGCAAAATAAAGTCCGAAATCAGGAACGAGGATAGCCTTGTCTTTCAATTGGATACTTGGTGTACTCCTGTGTCTAGGAGAGGAGAAATCATGTTTCTTTGGGTTAAAGCGTTTCATTTAATCGCTGTGGTGACCTGGTTTGCCGCCTTGTTTTATCTTCCCAGGTTATTCGTATATCACGCAATGACTGATGTAGCCGATATCACTGGAATAGAACGCTTTAAAGTCATGGAAAGAAAACTCTTGAACGGGATAATGACCCCTTCAATGATCGTTGCCGTCGCGCTCGGAGGCTGGATGATCATACTAGTACCCGACTATATGACCCAAGGGTGGATGCATGCCAAACTCACATTTGTGATATTGTTAATTGGGTACCACCACTGGTGTATTAAAATCGTCAAAACATTCAAAAACGATGCCAACACAAGAAGTCATGTATGGTATCGCTGGTTTAACGAAGTACCGGTGATTGGTCTCGTTGCAATTTCTGTCTTGGTAATCGTTAAACCATTTTGATGCAAGGTTTGTATGTCATAACCGATGCTTCGGTAACCCAGCCTGAGCAACTCTATAGGCAGATACAAGAAACAATTGAGGGTGGCGCCGCCTACATTCAGATGCGACACAAGGGTAATGATCTGGGGCTACTCGAAGCACTCGCTGATGCCGCTATAGATATCTGTCGCACTAAAGGTAAACCATGCATCATTAACGATCATGTCCTCATTGCCCGGAGCCTTGGAGCAGAAGGAGTGCATCTAGGTCAAAACGACGAATCGCTGATCAATGCTCGTAAGGCTCTCGGGCCAAGCGCTATTATCGGTGGTACCTGTCATGACTCCACCCAACTTATGGAACGGGCTGTCCGCGAGGGCGCCACCTACTGCGCATTCGGTCGATTATTTAGATCGGAGACCAAGCCAACTGCTAACGGGCTATCCCTCTCTAAACTGAGTGAACTCGTAGAAGCATGCCCGATCCCGGTGGTCGCAATTGGTGGCATCAACGCAGATAATGCTAACCAAGTTTTAGACACAGGAGTCTCAATGCTTGCAGTCTCCGGAGCCGTTTTCAAATCTAAAGACATCGGGGAGGCGGCGCGCCGTCTTTCTGAACTACTTTAAGGAAAAAGCATGTCTAAATCAGAACAACTCTACCGAAGAGCCAGACAATCCATCGCCGGTGGAGTTAACTCACCTGTTCGGGCCTTTCGCGCCGTTGGTGGGACCCCTCTTTTCTTCAGCAAAGCTGAGGGACCCTACCTCTATGACGCCGATGGCAAGCGTTATATCGACTATATTGGCAGTTGGGGTCCAATGATTGCAGGACATGCCAATCCCACGATATTACGAGCCGTACGAGAAGCAATTGAAAACGGACTATCTTTCGGAGCACCGACAGCTATCGAGACAGAGATGGCCGAAATCGTGAAATCTTTTTTCCCATCAATGGTAAAGCTCAGGTTCTGCTCAAGCGGAACCGAGGCAACCATGAGCGCAATTCGACTCGCGAGAGGTTTCACTGGTCGCGACACCATCGTTAAATTCGAAGGATGCTATCACGGACACTCGGACAGCTTGCTGGTTAAGGCTGGATCAGGCGCTCTCACATTCGGCATTCCAAGTTCGCCCGGCGTCCCCCCAGAACTAGCTAAACAAACGCTAAATCTTCCGTTTAATGATTTGGAGGCAGCTACCAAGTTACTGAATCAACGAGGTGACTCGATCGCATGTATTATTATTGAACCAATCACCGGTAATATGAACATGGTTATTCCGAAACCCGGCTATCTCCGCGGTTTACGCGAGTTGTGTGATCAATATGGTGTGATTCTAATCTTCGATGAGGTGATGACGGGATTTCGTGTCGCCAAAGGTGGTGCTCAAGGCCTATTCAAAATTGCTCCAGATCTGACGTGTCTCGGAAAGATTATTGGGGGCGGTATGCCAGTAGGTGCGTTTGGCGGCCGTCAAGACATTATGGATATGCTGGCTCCCGATGGGCCTGTCTATCAAGCAGGTACCTTATCCGGAAACCCTGTCGCCATGGCGGCAGGGATTGCAACACTGTCAGAATTATCAAGGACGGGTTTCTATGAACAACTAAACGCAACGACTGAACATTTTGTCTCAGGCGTATTAAGTGCCGCGCAGGAGGCTGGGGTTAGAATGCAGGGCGTCAGTCGCGGAGGAATGTTCGGCTTGTTTTTTGCTAAAAAACCGGTGACCTCTTTCGACGAAGTTACCGCCTGTGATGAAAATTTGTTTAAGCGCTTCTTCCATTTGATGCTAGACCGTGGTGTATACCTAGCCCCATCCATGTATGAGGCAGGATTTGTCTCATCAACACACAGCGACAACGTGATCAACGATACAGTTGCAGCAGCAAGAGAGTCCCTAAAGGCGCTTTAAGAGCCAGATGCGCGCGCCAAACGTCGCGCCTCGCTCGCCCCTGATGTGTCACCAAGAGCATCCTTTGCTCGGGCGATCACCGTATACAGATCACGCTTCATAGCCTTATCGGTACCCGACAGGTCAACGCCCTGAGTCGCTATACTTGCCGCAGCTTCGAGACTACCTTGTTCGAGTCTTAGGCTGGATAGCTGGAAATATACTTCCGGTTCCGTTGGGGCGATTCTCTGTGCACGCTCTAGTCGCGCAGATGCTCCGACCAAATCTCCTGCAGTTCGCAGCTGATCTGCCTCTTCCAATAGGGAAAGAACTGCTGGGGCAATCTCGCGCACTTCTTTTGGTTGATCAACCGGTTCAATTTTTGCAATGGGTTCAATCGGAGTTACTTTGTTACGCTCAATATTTTGGGTTTTGCCATCTGGAGTGACTTCCGGAACCATGCGCATCGAAGAGATCACTCGATCGTCCTCGTTAGCGCGCCATGATGCGTCAACTACAGGGGGACGAGACACCGGCGCCTGAGCACAACCCACCAAAAGCGCAACACACATTAAACTCAATCCAAGTCGCATTGTTATCCTCCAAACCAGTATTTTAGCCAATGACCCTCCAATGAATTTGCGGGGTTTGATCCACAGTCATCCGCCTTCTCATTAACATATTCTGTCGGTAATGGTCGTCTTTCAGCACCTTGACAACGTTTATCAACCACCTGCCCCGATCTATTTAACCATGCGTAACCCAAGCCCTGAGGCAAATTATTTGGCCGGTGGCGTCTCCCGACATATTGAAACGCATCAGAAATAACGGGGAGTGCTGCAACTGAACCAATTAATCCCGCCTTGCGATTATCGTCAAATCCAACCCATGCAGTGCCTAAGCGGCGACCATCCGCACCAACGAACCACGCATCGCGACCATCGTCAGTGGTCCCCGTTTTCGACGCCATGATCTCCGCGTAGCGTTGACCAAACGCACGTCCGGTTCCCACTTTTGCTCCGACTCGCATCATATGATCAACTTGAACTGCAGCGCGCGCTGTAATCAACCGCGTGGCCCGAAAAGGTTCTCGCGTTAATACTGAACCTGCGTCATCCACAACGCTTCTTACTGCTTTGAGCGGTGCTTGGTAGCCTTGGTTAAGCAAGGCCTGATAACGCTGAGCTACCTGATATGGCGACATTTCAGAGACTCCAAGTAATGTAGCAGGCGGCTTAGTTGGCCCTACGGGAATACCAAGTTCATCCAACCGATCCAAAATTTGATCGAGACCCAGTCCAAAAGCTAGATGCACGGTTGCCTGATTGATACTACTCGCTACCACACTTTCCAAACGAACAATACCAAGCTCTTTCTCATCATAATTTTTAGGTGTCCAAACACTACCCCGCTCGTCTTCGATGGAAATGGTCTGATCGCGGACCAGAGTACCGGCATGTAATCTCAGATCCTGCTCAATAGCGGCAGCAACCACAAAGGGCTTAACCAAGGATCCAATCTGTCGCCTTGCATCAAGTACTCGATGAAAACCCAACCGGTTATCGCGACCTGCGAGAACAGCTAGTATCTCACCTGTCGGTATATCAACCATGATCGCTCCTAACTGGACCTCCCCATGTGAATCAAGGTTGCTGGCCTTTAATCGGGCGAGTATGTTTCTTCGACCCTCATCCAAACCTCGATGTATTTGAGGATCAAGCGCGGTATAGACTCTTAATCCATCGGCCGTCAGTTGTTCGCTGGTATAATCTTGTGCTAATTCTCTCCGCACGATCGATACGTAACCCGGGAAACGACCAATACGATCGGCTGGCAGCTCGGGAACCGACAACGCCTCACCCGAGGCTCTGATTTTTTGCTGCGTGGAGATAACCCCCAACGAAGCAGCTAACTGTAAAACAAGATTTCGACGCTCGAGAGCTCGTTCGGGGAAGCGTCTTGGATCGAACACACTTGGTCCCTTGATCAACCCAATCAATAGTGCTTGCTGGCTGACAGATAACTCCCTTATCGGTTTGCCAAAGTAAAATTGTGCTGCTGTTCCAAATCCGTGAACAGCACGACTACCCCACTGTCCGAGAAATACTTCATTTATGTACGCGTCGAGAATACGGTCTTTGGAAAACTCCGCGTCGAGCAAAATTGCGTAGATCGCCTCAATTGCTTTTCGCGTCAGGCTGCGCTCCCTTGTCAAATAAAGATTCTTCACCAACTGCTGCGTCAATGTACTGCCGCCCTGCGAGAAACGACCAGCTACAATATTATTAATAATGGCCCGCGAAATGCCTGTGATCGATATCCCTGCATGATCGAAAAAACTCCGATCTTCAACGGCTATTAGCATCTCAATAAAGCCCTTTGGAAGGTCACTCAAGGGAACAATTTCTCGGTCTGCATGTTTGCCCGATAACTTGGCCAGCACCAAAGGCTCGAAACGAATTATCTCAAGCGGCTCGGAGTCACCATTCCTGACCATCTCGACCAGATTTTTTGAAAAAATAATTTGGACCAAGCGGTCCGGTTCTTTACCATCTGGGTAATTGTGGCCTCGCATACCAACCCAAAGGGAATTGTCATCGATGCGATATTGCCCCTGAGCTGGCGAATCTTGAACTGATTCATAGTTCAGAAGGTCAAGCTCGAATCGTACCTGTTCCTGTGAAAACATCACGCCTGAATAAAGTTCCAGAGGTCGTGCAAAAATTTTTGCGCCGACTGCCCAAGACAGTGACTCAAACTGTCGTATTAGACTTGCATTGAGATAGACTAAACCCATCCCCACTGCTACAAACAGGGTCAAAAATAATTTAAGCGACGAACGCAACCACCGATTCATGGTGACAGTATACAGGGAGGACCAATTGAGCGAGACGCTGATTGACGCATTGCGTCACGAATCATGCTTTCAGCACGACGTAAAAACGATCGAAGTGATTGAGTCAGATCTCGCGTGGGTCATTCTCACCGGGCAGTATGCTTATAAAATCAAAAAGCCACTCGACCTATATTTCCTTGATGCGAGCACACTAGAGTTACGGGAAAAACTCTGTCAGAGCGAATTCACTTTAAACCAACGAAATTTTCGTAATCTTTATCTAGGTGTGGTTGGTATCTTCGAAGATAATCGAAAGATTCGGGTCGAGTATGGGTCCGGGAACCTAATTGAATATGCTGTCAAGATGCGACAGTTTGATCCCACTAAAACGTTAGATCAAATACACGACCGAGAAGGACTGAACCACTCTAGACTTGAGCAACTTTGTAAGGAAGTGTTTGGCCTACACGCAAAAGCTCCCGTTTCTGGAATCGAAACCCCATTCGGCGAACCGAACTCCCTTTATGTCCCCGCCCAACTAAATTTCGACCAGGTCAGGCCCCATCTCACAGAAGCCAAAGATCTATCGCAATTATTACAACTCGAGGCGTGGGCGCATGAGTATCTGAAGCGTCTGTGGCCCCGATTCGCCGAACGAAAAGACCTAGGCATGATTCGGGAGTGTCATGGGGACCTGCACTTGGGAAACGTCTTGGAGACGGAATTAGGTGATATTCGTCTTTTTGATTGTATTGAGTACCGATCCGAATTCCGCTGGATTGATGTGATCAGTGAGATCGCTTTCTTAACAGTTGATCTAGAGGCGAGGAACGACTTTGCATCCGCATGGCACCTTTTGAATCGCTACCTCGAATTGAGTGGTGATTATCACGCACTCTGGGTTTTTCAAGGCTACCAGGCATACCGGGCGATGGTTCGCGCAAAGGAGTGCTTATTGGGTCTCAACGCACCCATTCTCCCGACAGAGACTGACCCCTCGCCTCTGGCGAGATATCGAAATTATGTCGTTATGGCCGAACGCGCGACGATGATTCGACCTCGAGTTTTATTGATCACACTCGGCCTCGACGTTTCCGTAAGGCAGTCGCTCACCCATCAGTTAATCGATGATTTCGGTATGATCAGACTTCAGTCTGATCTTGAGCGGCAAAGGCTTTATGGGGATCAAGAAAATACAATACCGAAAACATATCGACACCTTGTTGAGCTTGCTGAGCTGACACTCCGGGCGGGTTTCCCGGTTGTAGTGTCGGGTGACTTTGAAAACTCAGATGATAGAGAGCGTTTCAGACGATTAGCCGAATCGCATGGACTCCTATTTGGGATACTCACGGATGAGAGTAGTGCGAACCAAGCAGACCTCAATCAAGAGGAATTAGCCTATACACACGTGCTGAGGCTCGACGATCCGGAACGGATGATTCGAGAGGTGAGGGATCTAGGGCAGTCCTTTGGGATGCATTTAGGTGTCCATAGGTGAATGCAGTCGATCATTTAATTCGAGGATTCGATGGGTTTTTCAGACCAAATATCTCGGGTTAAGCCAGAAGCGCAAAATCTGTCTCCTGCAAAAGAAACATCGGATGAACCCCTGACCGCTGGTGAANGAAAACTGTCGGGAAAACTAATGCAGGTTAGGCNCACTGGCGAGATTTGTGCTCAAGGGTTATTTAACGGCCAGACAGTATTTGCTTGAGATCAGGTTATCTACGAGGCACTAATCAACGCGGCGGAGAAAGAACTGGACAACCTAGCTTGGTGTAGAGACCGTCTTAAAGATCTCGGGACCAGACTCAGTATCTCAGATCCCTCATAGTGTGCAGCATCTCCCGGCCTCGGGGCAGGAGATGCGCTCATTTCAGATGAGGTATCACCAGGATTTGTCCACGCAACAGAAGATAACGTTGAACGTCACCTTCGAGAGCATCTGGAAAGACTACCTGCAAGAGACCTCACCTCACGGCGGATCCTTGAGAAAATGCTAGATGATCAGACCCGATATAGCCAATCGGCACTCGACAAGGGCCGAAAAAAACACCCCCGACGAATCCGGAGGCTTATGCGGAAGTACGCTAGACTCATTACTAAAACAGCAGAGCGCTTTTGATTGAAGTATTCAAACTTTTTAATTCTGTAAATGTAGAAAATCTTTACCGAATAGGGTCCCTGCAACCTGCAGATTAACCAGTACGACTATACAAAAGTAACCCGATGACTCAAACCAACACCGGCCTCTTCGAGCATCTTAGATACCGAACAATATGTTTCGGCGGACAGAGCAACCGCCCGCTCAACTTTACTTTCATCTAAATTGTTACCCGAAATCTGAAAATTTATCGTGATTTTTGTGAAAACAGATGGAACGGCATCAGCACGCTCGGCCTCAAGGGTACATTCACAGGAAGCAACATCTTGTCGTTGTTTTTTTAAGATTGTAATTACGTCGAAACTTGCACAACTTCCGAGTCCCATCAATATAAGCTCCATCGGCCTAGGCCCAATATTACGCCCACCATGCTCAGGCGCACCATCTACAATCATTGCGTGCCCTGAACCACTCTCAGCTAGAAAACTTACATCCCGATGCCAAGAAATACTTGCTTTCATTTACCTAACCACTCCTTTAACAGTTCAAGTTCCGACTTGAGTTCAGCTTCATGGATTTGTAACAACTGTCGCCTTACCGCATCGTGCTCGCGACGAATCGAGACATCCATCTGCTGACGCGCCTCGCCAAAAGGCATCGATAAGATCACGTCGCTAATTTCATCGAACCTACCAAGCTTCAGTCTGGACAGCCAATCAGTATAATGAGCATCAAGTAACACACGAATGCGTAACAGACACTCGGACCGATCTACCTGCTCATCCAAATAGGAATCGATCAGAATCTTAATCCCTAGGAGCGCATCTTGTTTTTGTTGTTCGCGCTTACCCTCTATTGTCTTCAACTTCCTAATTAGATACGAGGCGTAGCAAACTAACGTCGCCAGAACGACAAGGGCGAGGACTGTGGGCCAGAACATCACTCGAGATCCTGAAACAATCCCAACAATGCTACCCCGGGATCCGGTTGACGCATGAAAGCCTCACCAACCAAGAATCCATAAACCCCGTGTGAGTGCATCAGTTCAACGTCCTTGGTCTGCAAAATACCGGACTCCGTTATCAAAAGTCGATCCTCAGGAATTTTATCCAACAAATCGAGGGTTACCTCAAGCTTAGTCTCAAAAGTATGCAAGTTACGGTTATTTATCCCAATTAATCGGCTTTCAAGCTCAAGCGCGCGATGAAGTTCTCTCTCATCATGGACTTCGATCAAAACATCAAGCGCAACCGAGCGTGCAGTTTCGAAAAGTCCCTCTAATGTAGCCTCATTCAGAGCCGATACAATCAATAAAATGCAATCGGCACCCAACGCTCGCGATTCAAAAATTTGATAGGGATCAATGATGAAATCCTTTCGGATCACGGGCAAAGCACATGCTCCTCGAGCGGCTTTAAGATCTGCATCAGATCCTTGAAAAAAATCCTGATCGGTGAGTACCGATAAACATGTTGCACCCGCCGTCTCGTACTGACTCGCGTGCAAGGCTGGTTGAAAATCAGACCTAAGCAATCCCTTCGAAGGTGACGCCCTTTTAATTTCGGCAATGACCGCGGACTTCTTAGATTCCATCTGAGATACTAAGCTATCAGAGAATCCTCGAGGCGGATCCTGCTTCGCGATTAAATCTTGTAACTCTTCAACCGCATAGCGTGCTTTTCGGTCGGCGACCTCCACACGTTTTCTCTCAATAATCCGATCCAAGATTGTCGTTGAGCAACCCATGAACTATTTGCCCTTAAGTACTTGGGTAAGATTAGCTAGTGCTTCCAGCTTATGTATCGCTTCACCGGATTCCATAACGTCCCAAGCAGCTTCAACCCCATCTTGAATAGAGTGAGCGCAACCTGCAGCGTAAATGGCTGCCCCCGCGTTCAACGCTACAATATCAGATGCAGGATGATCGCCCGCTGTTAGGGCTATCTTGACCATTTTGAGGGATTCTTCAGAATTATCGACGATTAAATCATCACGATCGCTAAGATCTAAATTAACATCTTGCGGTTTAATACGGTATTCACGAATTCGACCATCCTTTAGTTCGGCCACTCGACTCGCAGCCGAGACGCTCAACTCATCTAAGCCATCTTCAGAGCAAACAACCAGAACGTGTCTAGAACCCAAGCGATGGAGAACTTCAGCCAGCGGCGTCAAAAGTGTTTCATCAAAAACGCCCAACACCTGATTAGGAGCACTTGCAGGATTAGTGAGTGGTCCAAGTACATTGAAGATAGTCCGCATCCCTAATTCTTTTCTTGGTCCTATTGCGTAGCGCATTGCAGAGTGATGCGCTGGTGCAAACATAAACCCAACGCCCAGAGTCTCTATACATTTTACCACTTGACTCACATCCAAATCTAAGCAAACGCCCGAAGCCTCCAGCACATCCGCGGAGCCTGACTTTGATGAGACAGACCGATTACCATGCTTTGCAACACGACCACCAGCCGCGGCAACTACAAAGGCAGACGCCGTTGAAACATTAAATATGTTACTACCATCACCCCCCGTCCCGCAGGTATCAACCAAAAAATCTACGGGAACATCCACTTTCTGAGAGAGTTCCCGCATAACACTCGCCGCGCCAAAAATCTCGTCGATGGCCTCTCCTTTCATACGCAGCCCCATCAAAAACGCACCTATCTGCGCATCCGTTGCGGAACCAGTCATTATCGTTCGCATTGCAAAAGTCATTTCTTCAGCGTTTAGGTCTTGCCCCGCACACACAGCTGCAATCGCTTCTTGGATGGTCATGACCAATTACCTCCCATAAGAGCCAAAAAATTTCGCAACAACTCATGGCCTCGTTGACTAGCGATCGATTCAGGATGGAACTGAACACCCTCTACCGTAAAAGTTTTGTGCCTGATACCCATGATCGCTTCAAGTTGACCAAGATCATCATGACTCCACGCTGTGACTTCTAAACACGCAGGCACCGCGGCCGGATCGATTACAAGCGAGTGATATCGCATTTGCACTAGGGGCTGATCAAGACCCAAATATAATTTCTGTCCATCGTGGCGAATTTCACTAGTTTTACCATGCATTACTTTCGGCGCACGTACGATTTTTCCACCGAAAGCCTGACCAATCGCTTGATGCCCGAGACACACACCCAACAGCGGTACTTTTCCGGCGAAATATTCGATGGCTCTAAGACTTATTCCGGCCCGGTCGGGATCACATGGTCCTGGACTCACAACCACATGATCAGGTTTCAGCTCAATTAAGTCCTCTAGTGTCGCTTGATCATTGCGAATCGTTGTAACAGCTTTGCCTAACTCGCCAAAGTACTGCACAAGGTTATATGTGAAGCTGTCATAATTATCGATCATTAATAACATGGTCTAATCTCTCATCAACGGACCTGTGAGATCTTTAAATCCAACCAAAGCCGCATTTGCAGCTCGAATAACAGCACTTCCCTTATTCAAGGTCTCGATCCACTCCAATTGCGGAACAGAATCAGCAACAATCCCAGCACCTGCCTGAATATGCATTACACCGTCCTTGATAATGGCAGTGCGGATTGCTATAGCAGTATCCATGTTACCTGACCAACCTAGATAACCGACAGCGCCACCGTATATACCCCGGCGAACGGGTTCAAACTGATTAATTAACTCCATTGCGCGAACTTTTGGTGCACCAGATAGCGTCCCAGCGGGCAAACATGCTCTCAACACATCTAACGCACTTATTGCTCGTCGAGCATTACCCTCGACGTGACTTACTATATGCATCACATGAGAATATCGCTCAACAAGCATATTTTCGGTCACTTCAACAGAACCAATCTCAGCAACTCGACCGACGTCGTTCCGTCCCAAGTCAATCAACATCAAATGTTCTGAAATTTCTTTGGGATCAGCCAATAGATCCGCTTCAAGATCAATATCTTCCTCATGTGTCGTGCCGCGCGGACGTGTGCCAGCTATCGGCCGAACTGAAATCTTCCCATCTTCGAGCCGGGCAAGAATCTCAGGAGATGACCCAACGATGTGCGTATTATCTAGGTTCAAGAAATACATATATGGCGACGGATTCAGGACCCTAAGTGCGCGATACAACGAAAGAGGACTCGCGGCGTAGGGCACTGTGATCCGTTGACTCAATACCGCCTGCATCACATCGCCAGACTTGATACATTCCTTGATCTCATTAACTGCGTGTTTAAATGTCTCTCTCTCAAGACTGTAGCTATAGTCGGCTTCCGTAATTAAGTTTTGCCCCGATGGGCAAAATGCGGACGGATCCATGGCTAAAGCTAAGTCATCAAGCATGTCGTCGAGGCGCTCGTATGCCGCATCGAATGCACCAACCTCTTGAGGATTCGCATGCGTGATTAAAGTCAGCATCCCTGACAAATTGTCAAATACAACCACATCATCGGAACGCATCAATAGTATATCAGCAGATGCAATGGGATCATTTTGGGAAAGCGTTTTTGCAACACGTGGCTCCACGTACTGAATCGTATCGTACCCAAAGTATCCAACTAGACCACCGGTAAACTTCGGCAAGCCCAATTCTTCAATCACCCATGGAGGGGTTTCACCCAAACGTACCTGATAATCTGAGATCCACGACAGGGGGTCGTTGGACTCAATAATTTCAACAACCTCATCACGCTCAAAACGGGTAATCCTCGCGCCGATTACTTCGATTCGCTCCCGAGAGGACAAACCAATACAAGAATAGCGGCCCCAGGTTTCACCGCCGGTGACAGATTCCAACAAATACGACCATGGTCTATTGGCAAGTTTCAGATAGCATGATAGCGGCGTTTCCATGTCCGCAAGTCGCTTAACGGCTATCGGAATACGAGTCAAATCCAGTTCCTGATATCGTTGGAATTGTTCAGGTGTCATTATTGATTAGATCCATTAAATGATTGATCACACGATCTGCTCCGCAATCGTGTACCTTAAGAGACCCTGCGTATCCAAAACTCACTAGGATCGACGCAACACCTGCAGCCCTAGCTGCGCCTAAATCAGCTATACTGTCACCAACGAGACACGCTGACGCTGGGGCAACACCCATATCTGTCAACGCTTTGTAGACCATGGCAGGGTCTGGTTTTTTTGTTAGCAGATCGTCACCAGCAACTATGCTGTCAAAAACGCTATGAAGATTAAGTGCTGGCAACATTAGATCAACAAATCGTCTGGGTTTGTTTGTAACCAATCCGACCTGCTTACCCCGGTCTTTCAGGGTTGCAATGACCTCGATCGCGCCCGGATATAGCTTCGACGTTTCCGCGCACACAACTTCATATTCTTCCAGAAACACTGACAAAAGCAGGCGGCAAAATGGGTCTGCCATCGTTATATTTTTATCCTGTGTCACATGGCACAGAGCGTACTCAACCAGTTTCCCAGCGCCCTGACCGACCATTTTTGTTCCAAGCTCAAGACCTACACCCGGAAGGCCGGCACGTGTCAAAGCAGAATCTAACGCACGGGTTAAATCAGGTGCGCTATCCACCAGAGTACCGTCAAAATCAAAAAGAAATGCCTGCATACCCCTAGTTCCAAACCCTGAAAAGTGCGAAAACATAGCATTGTTTGTGCCTCCAAGCATCCTTAGGCCTAGGCAACACGTAGCTGACTCATCTATGATCTGTTTTGAGTTTTGAAAGTGGATATATGAATCAGCTAAAAATTCTGTGTTCTTTCGTTCTTGGCCTGATGATGTTAAGCATAAGTCGCGGGCATGCCTCCGAACAAACCGCAGCATCAATTGACTGGGTTGTTGATGCTTCGGACAGATATTTGTGCCGCGGTTATTACAAACCTCCATTGATAGAAAATTCATCGGAAAATAATTTCAATGCAACAGCTGATAACACGGCCTATGACGGCGCGGACCGTATCATATTGACTGGCAATACGCTGATAACAGGTAACAACTTTCAGCTTCAAGCCGACCGCTTGTCTTTTCTAAACTCCACAGGAGATGGAAATGCTAACCGTAACGTTAGAATCCGCCGACCCAACTCACTATTCATTGGTGATGCAGCTTCGGTAAATCTGCGAACCAATACATTCGACCTAAAAAATTCATCTTTCGTTACCCACAAAAATGGGCTCCGTGGTGAGTCAGAACAACTGATTGGAGCGCCAAATGGCGACTTTCGCATAATCAATGGAATCATTTCTTTCTGCGCACCCAATGTCAATACTTGGGATCTTCAAGCCGAGCATGTCTACTTAAATCAGTCTTCGGGTCGTGGGTGGGCGGACGATGTAGTCATTCGTTTTAAGGAAACCCCAGTATTGTACGCGCCATTACTCGGATTTCCTCTCGATAACAGGCGACTTACAGGTTTCTTGGTTCCTAACTTCTCGATAGGTTCGACCTCCGGCACATCAATCGTTACACCTTTCTATTGGAATCCAGCGGATAATTATGATCTTTTAATACGGCCACGAGTTACAACGGCGCGAGGCCCTGCGCTAGGCCTGCACGGGCGGTACTTGTTTAGAGATTTCAGTCTTCTAGAACTAAAGACCGAACAACTTCCCGGAGACAAGTTAACCGGAGCAGACCGACATATCTCCAAGCTGACATTTTCAAGCGATACATCGAAGGCTCTCGCTTGGAATGTGGCTTATGAGGATGCTTCTGACGGAACCTATCAGGACGATCTAGATAATTTCGTCAACCTTTCCGATAAACAGCAATTGACATCCTCGATTGGCGCGACTCTTCGCAACCACAGCTGGAGCACCGGATGGATTTTCGATCGTGTTGATGTTATCGATCCAACCATTTCTGGATCCTCTGTAAAATTTGCTCGCCAACCACAGCTAATTGCCTCATGGGCACATTACGGTGACGTCTGGAACGTTTTTGCTAAGGGTGATGCGACTGAATTCACGCGAAATACAACAGGTTTGTTAGATACTGATCCATCAGAGGGTCGTCGACTGTCATCTGATGTAAGAGCGGAGTACCCAATATCGGCTGAATTCGGATCACTCACTCCGGCAGCCCTTGGTTTTGCGAGATGGTCAGAAGCCACTACAGGGCTAACTTCTCAAGACAGCGGTTATTTTACCTACGGAGCATCTCTGGAGGGCAATTTGTTTTTCGAAAAATCGAGCGGCAATGGATTTGTCCACGAAATCATTCCAATGGCGAAGATGATAATCCGCGAGCCGGATAAAAAGCCCACAGTGATCAAATTTGATACACCAGATGCCGCGAACGATACAGTTACGGTGAGCCAAATGTTTTTAGATAATCCCATTTCGGGTGGTGATTTCGTCGGAGATACACGTGCACTTGCGCTTGCGTTTACCTCACGCGGTGTCGATCTCGATGGAGTTGAAGCCTATCGGATAACTGCGGGTAGAACTTTTTTCCTTCAGGACCGAGTAGTCACGTTATCCGGCGCAACAGAAACCACGAATCATGGGCCATTAGTCCTCGAATCAACAATACGCGCTGCTAGATCCCTCGACTGGAATATTCGGTTTAAATCTGTTACCGATGGGGAGACAATGGATAGAGCGACGAACGAACTAAAATATCGAGCGTCTGATACTGATTACCTAACACAGCGAACTGTCTGGAAGGACGAGGCCTTGAATCAGTCAGATTTGTATTTTTCTAGGCAGATCAGTCGAAAATGGCGGCTACTTACCGGGGTTCAGTGGGCATCGAACACAGAAGAACGTATTAATCAAGTTGTTGGTGCAGAGTATACGAGTTGCTGCTGGCGTGCGGCTATGATTCATGCTTACGAGCGTGATCGAGTGACCTCCGCAGACGGGGGCCACTACGTAAAATTGCAGTTTGAACTGAAAGGACTTGGGGTGCTCGGACGCGGAGTGACTTCAATTATGGATAGTTTACTGGAAGGATATGACTTCTCCGAAGCCCGGTTTTAAATTCGCCTTAGCTGCTCTGATTTTGTGTGGCCTAATCCAGACAGTTGACGCACGAGTAGTCGACAAGATAATTGCGGTCGTTGACTCAGGAGTAGTTCTCGCGAGTGACGTTGAGAACCGCATACAGGATCTCAAAGCTCGTGAGAAATCAAGAGGCAATGTAATTGAGATCAACGCTGATTTACGTGAACAAGTTCTAGAAAGACTCATTTTAGAACAGGCACAAATTGAAATAGCAAAACGCCAGGGACTTGAAATCGATGACGCACGGTTAAACGAGTCACTTCTTCAGATTGCAAATAATCGAGAGATCGACTTACTGGGACTTAAAAATGTCATTGAAGCGGAAGGAAAAAGCTTTAAGATCTTTCGTGAGCAGATTCGAAGAAGATTACTAATAGACGCTATCCGGGATCGCGAAGTTCGGAGGCGCATCCGAATAGGTAAATCAGAGCTAGAACGTTTTTTAGAGACTACAGGCGGTCAAATCAGCACCGCACCGGAACTCCTTTTGAGTCAAATTGTTATTCGATTACCTAATAGTCCGAGCCCTGACGCACTTAAAAAAGCTGAAAAAAGAGCTGTCCAAATTCGAGACGCACTACTAAAGGGCGCACCCTTCGCTCAAATGGCGGCTCGCTATTCTGACGGCCCAGAGGCAAGTCAAGGTGGTAACCTCGGTTGGAAAAGTGTCTTGGAACTGAATCCCATATTTGCAAAGCCACTGGCAGATATAGAAAAAAATACATTGATTGGACCGATTCGCTCTCCTGGTGGCTTTCACTTAATCGCTGTTCGTGATCGTCGGGGTGATCAGTCCGTGGTAATAACGGAATATAAAGTACGACACATTTTGATAAAGCCTGACACGATTCGCTCGCCGGCGAAAGCGAAAGAAATTGCCAGTAATATCCGGCGAGAGATTGAAATTGGTTCTGACTTTGCTGCATTAGCCAGGCGTTTCTCTGACGACCCATTAAGCGCGGCTAAAGGTGGCGATTTAGGTTGGGTCAGAGCCGATAAACTGGTCCCAGGGTTTGCTAATGTGATGACGAACCTTCCATTGAATGAGCTAAGTGATGTTAGCTTTAGTAAATTTGGTTTTCACTTAATTGAAGTGCTCGAAACACGAGAATCGGACATCTCTGAAGAACAGATCAAAGATCGTGCACGGCGTATTCTCGTTGAACGCAAATTTTCGCAAGAGCTTGAATCGTGGTTACGGCAGGTCCGGGCAGATGCATTTGTAGAACTGAAGTCATGACGGCACTCGCAATCACACCGGGTGATCCCGGAGGGATAGGACCAGATCTGTGCTTACAAGCCGCCATTGACGGAAAACTAGATGGAATTGTGATCGCTGACCCCGAAATTATAAGACGTCGAGCAGATGTCTTGGGTCTCCCAGTTAGTATAAAGCACGCCAAGGACTTTAAACCGAATCGCACACAGGGTGTAATCTATGTCGATCCAATAGCGTCCAGCAACCCTGCCAACCCACCGGGAATTTCAGATCCGATCAATGCTGGGTATTGTTTACAGTCTATCGAACATGCTCTGCAGGGAATCGGAGCTGGGCGATTCCGCGCGCTCGTGACCGGACCCGTTAGCAAAGCAACAATTCGAAAAGGGGGCTTCGAATCATTCACGGGACACACCGAATTTTTAAGAGACTTTTTTGGTCTACCTGACGTCGTGATGATGCTAGCATCCGCCGATTGTCGAGTGGCTCTCGTTACCACCCATCTCCCCTTGTCGGACATAGCAAAAGCAATAACCAAAGAGCGCGTCGAGGCTATAACCACAATTGTAATCGAGGCCTTTCAGCAGGTTTTTCAAATCCCGCGTCCGCGAATTCACGTTCTTGGTCTTAATCCTCATGCTGGCGAGGACGGACATCTTGGTCGCGAGGAAGTAGAAGTGATTCGCCCAGCCCTCGAGGTGTTGCGAGAGCGCTACCCTGATATTCAATTAGAAGGCCCCTTTCCCGCTGATACAGCGTTTACACCTGAAATACGCGGCCAAGCAGATTGCAATATCGCGATGTACCATGATCAGGGACTTCCAGTGGTGAAATACCACGGATTCGGAGACTCAGTAAATATTACACTTGGATTGCCAATTATCAGGACAAGTGTCGATCATGGAACAGCACTGAATCTGGCAGGAAAAGGAGTCGCAAGTACTGGTGGACTAATAGCGGCAATTCGGGAAGCCAAACGACTCACTAAGCAAATTGCGTAAAGCCTCTTGTGGTCAGGTACACTGGTATTTTAACCGGAATACACCGTGCCCAGAAAACTCGCCCAATCAGCTCGTAAACGCTTCGGTCAAAATTTTTTAATCGATGGTCGTGTTATCGACGCCGTACTAGCATCCATTAATTCCTCACCGAATGATGCTATTGTCGAGATCGGGCCCGGACACGGTGCGATTACAAGTGGACTGTATTCTTCAGGCTGTTATTTGACACTGATCGAATTGGATCGAGATCTCGTTCCAAATCTGCTCGCTGATTTTGTGAGCAAAAGTCCCAACCGTTGTCGATTAATTAATCAAGATGTTCTAAAAGTTGATTTCAGTGCGCTCGGGACTCGCCTCAGAGTCGTAGGAAATCTACCGTACAATATTGCGACTCCGCTACTGTTTAGGCTGTTAGAACATGGCGGGCAAATCAAGGACATCCACGTCATGTTGCAAAAAGAGGTACTAAATCGAATCGCGGCCGCTCCCGGCAACTCAGCTTATGGACGCTTGAGCGTGATGATTCAGGCAACTTCGTCAGTCGAACCCCTTTTTGATGTATCTCCGGAGAGCTTTGCACCAGTACCAAAAGTGGACTCAGGGATGATTCGGATAATTCCAGATGGTAGCAAACGTACCAGAATCCGATGTATGGATACCCTGACACACTTGGTAAGACAGTCCTTTAGTCAACGTCGCAAAACTTTACGCAATAACTTAAAGGACGTTATCAGTCTTGAGGAATTTGGTGATCTGGGAATTAACCCGCAGGATCGACCTGAACGTCTGTCGGTGGAAACTTATATTGAACTTGGTAACTATATAACGCAGCAAAGAGGTATAGCGTAGTGCAGAATTTAAAATACCAAGTAGAGGTTAATGCAGAAGCAAATTTTATCGAAGGTCAGTCAAATCCTGCTGAAAGCCGATTTGTCTTTACATACACCGTCAAAATTGCCAACAACGGAACGTTACCCGCACAATTACTACATCGTTACTGGAAAATTACCGACGGCGAGGGAACTATACGGGAGGTTCATGGCGATGGGGTTGTAGGAGAGCAACCCACGATCGTTCCCGGTGACGAATTCACCTACACATCTGGCGCTATTCTAGAGACAGCCGTAGGAACTATGGAAGGTTACTTCGAAATGGTTGCCGCAGATGGTGAAATCTTCAAAGCCAGAATTCCAGTGTTCACTCTCTTAAATCCCGGGGCACTGCACTGATGGCCACATATGTGGTTGGCGACGTTCAGGGTTGTTATCAAACCTTCCGAAAGCTCATCACAAAACTCCAATTCAATCCTCAAAAAGATCATCTTATCTTTGCTGGAGATTTAATCGCACGCGGGGCTGATTCTCTCGCGGTCACTCAGTGGGTACTCGAGCATAGGGATTCTTGCTCAGCAGTACTGGGCAATCATGACCTCAACTTCCTAGCTGTGGCATGTGGTCTGAGAGAACCAAAATCAGAGGATCGAATACAACCACTTCTTGAATCATCGATTAGTAGTTCCCTTATCGAGTGGTACCGACAATGTCCACTCGCTATAGATCTTGTAGCACATGGAATACTCGTGGTGCATGCCGGAGTTTGGCCAGGTTTTGATCGCGAAACATTGATGACGGAAATTGATTTGGTGCATCAAGCACTGCTGTCTAGCACATGGGTTGACTCACTTGCTTCAATGTATGGGAATAAACCAACACACTATGATGATGCGGTAATCGATGACGATCGATTACGTTTCTTGATCAACGCCTGTACGCGAATGCGGTTCGTTAACACCTCCTCACTTGCCTTGGATTTTGACTGCAAAGAGTCTCCTGATATGGCCCCGCCTCACCTCCGCGCATGGATGGATATAGCCCAACGTTTTGACATCGACCGAACCATCGTTTTCGGACACTGGGCGTCATTGAATGGCAACAGACATGATGAACAGTTTATCGCACTGGATACAGGTTGCGTGTGGGGCGGTCACCTAACGGCGCTTCGGCTCGAGGATCGCCGGCTAATTCAAGTGAAAGCCAATGTCTGATTTCAGCCATTTGTTTGATCCATTAGATGGGATCGAGTTCGCTAATCTCGAGATTTACGCAGTTGGCGGCGCTATCCGCGATACATTGCTCGGACTGTCGCCAAAAGATGTCGATTATGTAGCAGTTGGAACAACCCCGGAAATCCTCTTAAACCTAGGCTTTCGTCAAGTGGGTAAAGATTTCCCTGTATTTTTACACCCTAAGAGTCACGCCGAGCTCGCGCTCGCGCGAACGGAGCGAAAAATTAAAAAAGGACACGCCGGGTTCATTGTGCACGCTGATCCCTCGGTTACTCTCGAGACTGATCTGCAACGGAGAGATTTCACAGTCAATGCAATAGCACTATCGCGCGATGGCCGTCTAATTGACCCGCATGGAGGGCAAGATGATCTCGAAGATCGTGTACTGCGCCATGTCTCACCCGCATTTTCCGAGGATCCTCTCCGTGTCCTGCGCTGTATTCGATTTCTGGCACAACTCAGCACGTATGGATTCAAAATCTCGACAGAAACCGTTGATGTAATAAAAACTATGTCGCACTCACTGCGTGAACTTTCAGTCGAACGGATCATCGCTGAACTCGACAGAATACTCGACTCGACAAACCCAGCTGCTGGGTTGGTAAATCTCCATTTTCTTGGAATAACAGAGACCTTGATCCCAGATCTATCGATTGTGCCCGACAAGTTTATATGTCAATCCATTGAAGCGCGTCTTGGAGAATGGATCTTCGTGAATCAGCCAACACTAAACTGCATCGAACAGTATAGTAAAAAGTTCCGGTTGACGAATTTGCGTGTAGACTTTCTAACTGCATTATTCAAATTACAGAACATAAATATCAACGATGCGGCATCGTGTTTGGAAGTGATGAATCAACTCGGTTGGTTGAGAGGAAATGACCCTGACCCGAAGCTTGATAATTTGCTTATCGAATTCGACCAAACCCAATTAACCAAGGTACCCATCACCCGCTTATTCGAAATGCGCAATAAGGTTCGTGAGATCACTGCAGCCCAATTCACGAACAAAGGTATATCCGGAAAAAAACTCGGAGAGGCTATTTATGCCGAGCGCATCAAAGTTCTCTCAACAGAAATCTCCGCTCCCGGCACAGCACCTGGCTTATAGAGACGACCTCTGACTTCATCTACCCGAGAGTCTCTCAACACGATCTCAAGCAGATCGGTTAATCGTCTCTCGATCAAATTACAATGAACCCCCGCGGCGGCGGCCTGGAGATTTTGACAAAGCGTGGAGTAGTCAAGCGTATCATCAAGATTATCTGAATCGGCAGCTTCTTCGAGCGAGAGCTTGATCTCCAAATCCAAATACAACGGTTGGGGGGATTCCTTCTCTTTTAAATACACTCCCACTAATGACAGCAGTGGAAGTCGCGAAACATAAATAGAATCCATTACGACACCCTCGGTAATTCACTCAATCGCCAGCGTGGGCGAATCGTAATTGAAAGCGACGTGTCTCTTTGTCCATGACTCAGTCGCGTCAATCCGGCAAAGGCGATCATCGCTCCGTTATCGGTACAAAATTCAGGAGCAGGATACGCAACCTGCACGCCATTAGATTCCAATGATTTCAGCGAGGCTCTTAATAATTGATTCGAACTAACACCTCCTGACATTACAAGAGCTCTCGCACCTGTGCTTTGAAGAGCGCGCGTGCATTTCAACACCAAAGTATCTACCACCGCTTGCTGGAAGCTCGCAGCCAAATCTGCCTTGCACTGTTCGTCCAAGTTTCCACTCTTAAACAATCGGCGAGCCTCCATAAGAACCTGTGTCTTCAATCCCGAAAAACTCAAGTCACAGCCGGGACGATCTGTCATAGGGCGAGTAAATGCAAAACGTTTCGGGTCACCAAAATTAGCAAGTTCGGCAATTCTTGGGCCACCAGGATATCCAAGTTCTAATACCTTAGCAGTTTTATCGAACGCCTCCCCCGCCGCATCATCCAAGGTCGTACCTAACAACACATAGTCCCCAATCGCTCGAACAAAAATCAATTGGGAATGCCCACCACTGACCAGTAGCGCAACAAAAGGTAACGGTAAATCCGGCGTCTCCATCAATGGAGCAAGCAAGTGACCCTCCATATGGTGGACACCCAGCGCAGGGCAGTTAATCGAGAATGCGAGTGTTTTTGCAAATGTCGAACCGACCAATAATGCACCAAGAAGACCAGGCCCCGTTGTATAAGCAACAGCATCAAGATCTGCTAGCAACACACCAGAGGCTTCAATCGTCTCGTCGACGAGAGGACGCAGATATCGAACGTGATCTCTCGACGCAAGCTCTGGAACGACACCACCATAAATGGCATGCACATCAATCTGGCTATGAACTCGGTGAGCAAGAAGTCCATCCTCGCTGGAATAAATTGCGATCCCAGTCTCATCGCACGAAGTTTCGATGCCTAAGACACGCATACAGTTCCCTTTTCCACTCTACGCTGATATTATCTCGCGCCCTTGGCAGAAATGCCAAAAACAAAACCAACTAAACTTAAAAATAGGTGACGACTAATGCCTGCGGTAAAAATCAAAGACAACGAGCCATTTGACGTCGCGCTTCGCAGGTTCAAACGCGCCTGCGAAAAAGCTGGCGTTTTATCAGAAGTCCGTCGTCGCGAATGCTACGAAAAGCCAACAACTCTGCGCAAGCGTGCAGCAGCAGCGGCCGTGAAGCGGCATCTAAAAAAGGTGTCTCGCGAGACTAAAAAGTTTGAACGCCTCTACTGAGCGCTGACTTGTTCGCGTGGACACGCTCAAAGACACCCTCACCGCAGCTATGAAAGACGCTATGAGGGCGAAAGAAAAATTTCGGTTGGGCGTTATTCGTATGGCCCTTGCTGAGATCAAGCGTGTTGAAGTGGATGAACGAATTGATGTTGATGACGCGCGGTGCTTGGTGATTATCGACAAGATGTCCAAGCAACGGCGTGACGCTGCCAAGCAATTTACAGACGGCGGGCGACAAGATTTAGCGGATATAGAACTTGCCGAACTTAAGCTATTAAAAGAGTTCCTTCCTGCACAATTATCTGAAACCGAAATTATTTCACTCGTCGACCAAGTGATTACCACAACAGACGCTTCAGGGCCACAGGGGATAGGGATAGTCATGGGGCAACTGAAACCGCAGTTGCAAGGACGAGCCGACATGCAAGTCGTCAGCAAGCTTGTCAAAAGTCGTCTGGGGTAAATCCTAAGGTAAAATTTTCAGATACACTCTCTTGGCTGAACTCAGTTTTTGGATGAAATGTGGCGGGACGAATTCCGGATTCTTTTATCGAGACACTCAATGAGCGGGTCAATATCTTAGATGTGATCAGCGCAAGAGTGCCGCTGAAAAAATCAGGACGCGAATACCACGGAAGATGTCCTTTTCATGACGACTCATCGCCCTCATTTTCTGTTAATCCTGACAAACAGGTCTATCACTGCTTTGGCTGTGGCGCTTCCGGCGGTCTAATTACGTTTGTCATGGAATTTGATAAAATCGATTTTATTAGCGCAATAGAAAGCTTAGCGTCTCTCGCAGGTCTCGAGGTACCAACAGAAGCGGCAGATCAAGACGCTGCTCGTCGCCAAGCCGTCTATGCGCTGATCAAAGACGCCGATCTTGCGTTCCGAAAAGCCCTGAAATCTCATCCAGATCGCGAACAAGCAGTGAATTATCTCAAAGAACGCGGACTCACCGGCACCATTGCACACCGGTTTGGGCTCGGCTTCGCGCCCAGTGGTTGGAGCTTTTTAATCAATCAATTGGGGGTTAATACAACAGCGAAAAAGCAACTCCTCGAATGTGGCCTAACAGCCTCTAACCAACAAGGTCGAGAATATGATCGGTTTCGTGGGCGTGTCATGTTTCCGATCCGGGACATTAGGGGACGTACGATAGCTTTTGGCGGGCGTGTTTTGGATGACAGTAAGCCCAAATACTTAAATAGCCCTGAAACCAAACTATTTCATAAAAGCGAAACGTTATACGGACTCTATGAGGCTCGACAGGCATGTCGCTCTCTCGATCGCGTTCTGGTCGTTGAAGGTTATATGGATGTTGTCTCTCTGGCCCAATATGGTATTGAATTCGCGGTCGCAACGCTTGGTACTGCGCTCACCGGACAACATCTAGATCGACTCAGTAGGCAAACTGGGCAGGTCATTGTTTGCTTTGACGGTGATCAAGCTGGACGGACAGCTGCCAAGAGAGCAATCGATACGATGCTGTCTTTTTTGAATGATGATTTCAGTATCCGCTTTTTATTTTTACCTGATGGCCATGACCCTGATTCCCTAGTTCGAAAAGAGGGAACCGACGTCTTCCTTGCTAGATTGAACGATGCTCTTCCCGCATCTGAGGCTTTGATTCGATTACTGTCTGATGATGTGGATCTAAGCAAGCTTGATGGCCGTGCCCGCCTTACCGCACTCGCGCTACCCAAAATCGCAAAAATCCCAACCAGCATTTATAGATCGCTCATGCTGGATACCCTAGGCAAGCTATCAGGAACACGGCGCTCTGATCTTGATGCGCGATTGCAAGATCTATCCATGCAACAGCCCTTAAACAGGCCAACATCGGAAAATATCGTGGATTCAGGAGGATCATATGCATCAAAATCGGCGAGGTTCGAGTCTGTAAGCTTCGATTCGGAACCCAAAGATCAGGAATTTGGAGAAAACGCAGATGCACCGATCAATTTTGAAGAGCTACAGACAGATAGTCCGGCTATAGAGTTCCCCGATCCCAGTAAACCCGAACCTCTCAGTAACCGGCTGCTGTGGTTACTGCTGCAAAAGCCAGATTTATGCTCTGAAACTCTAGAAATCTCCAAGCGAAGCCGATTGATAAATATCCAAGCCTTGGCACAAGTCATGAATTGGGTAAAGAATAAAAATAATCCAAGCACCGCCAGTTTGATGGGGCACTTCAGTGGAACAGACGTCGGTAGATTACTATCTAAACTATTAAGTCGATCAGCATTATTCAGCGAAAGTTCGTATGGCGCAGAGTTTGAAGACGGAGTCACCCAATTGAAGAAACAGCTTCTCACCGAATCCATGCGACTTTTAGCCGACGATGCCAAACAAGGAAAAATTTCTGCCAAAGACTTGCATCAGGCCCTCTCGGCACATAAAAAATAGTGAAAGGAACAATCAAATACGTGTATACTCCACGGCCGCTCTCATTACAGTCTCCCTAGGTCAATTGATGGCAGAAAAATCGTTAGATCACGAGCTTACACAAACCGAACAGCGTCAATCGCGGCTGAAAGACCTGATCGCCAAAGGTAAGGAACAGGGATACCTGACCTACGCTG
>PBZM01000010.1 GCA_002731015.1 Gammaproteobacteria bacterium | reverse complement strand
TTCTTGATCCTGACCGTTGCCCTGCGACTGTCGAATGAATCGCTCAACCATCTGGGCCAGCCCGGTAGATCCACGCTCCGACATAGCCATCACGATCTGTTGGTCGTACATCTGCTCAAATGTTTCAGATGCCTGGGAATCGAATAGACCACCCTTTTCAATGGTCGCGCGCATCGACTTCATCATCATCTGAAGGAACATCGCCTCGAACTGCTGTGCGGATTTTTTAATCGCGGCATCATTCGAGGCGTCATTCGCGGCCTTTGCCTTGAGCTCACCGAGGCCCGCGAAGTCGTAGGATGTTTGTGGTCCGATCGCATCAGTCATCAGATCACCACTAACTCGGCCCGGAGACTCCCGGAAGACTTCAGCGCCTCCAGAATGGCTATCAACGACGAGGGCGTCGCCCCGGTCTGATTGACCGCGTCGACGATTTCTTTCAGATCAATACCGGGCTTAAACAGAAACATTTTATTATTAGGCTCACTGATACCCACATCAGCGTTCTGAATCGCCATCGTCTGTCCCTGATCCGCGAACGGGTTCGCTTGGCTTACCTCATTGGTCGCCGCCACGGTTACCGTGATCGGGCCATGCGTCACAGCGGCGGCCGTCACGCGAACGTTCCTGCTAATCACGACCGTACCGGTGCGGCTGTTAATCACAACCTTTGCTGCGGGCTCTCCTGGGTTGACATCCAGGTTCTCGATTAAGGATAAAAACGACACCCGAGAGTTGGGATCCTCTGGCGCACGTATGGCGATAGAGACACCGTCAATTGCTTTCGCTGTCTCTTCACCGAAAACAGTGTTCACCTTGTCGACGATTTCTTTAGCGGTCGTGAAGTCACCTGTCCTGACATTCAACACAATATGCTCAGAGCGATTGAAGGGAGACTCCACCATACGCTCGACGGACGCGCCGTTGGGGATACGTCCAGCAGTAGGGACACCGATCACAATCTCATCGCCCGCTCCATTTACCTCCACACCCGTCGAAGTCAGTGGGCCTTGGGCCAACGCGTAGACCTCACCATCTACGCCACGCAATCTGGTCAGGATGAGTGTTCCACCCCTCAAGGATTCAGCAGCTCCGATAGTCGAAACGTTGACATCAATGTTTTGGCCAGGCTTAGCGAACGGTGGCAGATCCGCGGTAACCATAACGGCCGCGACATTGTCCGCCGCTATGCTTGTGGCCTGAACACCAGCAACATCAAAATCTGAGATGACACCATCCACGTTGACACCTAGCCGGCTCAGAACCGAACGAAGCGACTGTCCCGTAAATGGGACGTCACCACCGTCACCGGTTCCGTTGAGGCCAACAACAAGGCCATAGCCGATTAGCTGGTTGGATCGGACACCGGCGACGTTTGTAAGGTCCTTAATACGGTCCGCAACAGCCAAATTGGTAATTATTGCTAAGCTCACTAGTAACCAGCGCATAACTTTATTCCTCTAAAACGGCCACAGGCTAAACAAAAGGTTCGTGCCCCATGGGGTGCGCTGAGCGTTTGCGCTTGATCCCACACCCTTGTAGGTAATCTGCGCGCTCGCTATGCGCTTGGATTGCACTGAGTTGTCAGGCTGCACATCAGCGGGCCGAATGATCCCCTTCACCTGGATTACTTCAGATCCCGTAGAAAAGTTGACAATTTTTTCGCCACGAATAAGCAGATTTCCGTTGGGATATACCTCAACCACCTGCGCGGTCATGGTTCCCTTGAAAGTGGCGCTCTGGTCCAGAACACCAGAACCCTCCGAACTAATCTCATTCTCTTCCTGCAGATCCTCAGACAAAAAACCACCAGGGCTGCCCCATCTCGCTAATTGCAAGGGCGATAAGACGTCGTTTTTGGTTTTCTTCGATGCCTTGTTGCTAGCTGTCGCATCAGCGTCCATTGACTCGTCTAGCATGACCATAATGACGTCGCCGACCTTGTAGGTTTTCTTCTCACCAAACCAACTGTCAGCGTTCGCGCGACTGAAAATTGAGCCCGTCGGGACCGATGACGCTACCCTCGGCTGAGGAACCACCGGCGCATATTCGGGCGACGGACCCGCCACCTTCTGCGCCGCGCAACCCGTCAAAAACAGTAATAAAAATGTAAGATTAAAGAAACGCATCGATCATTCCCTTAGAGATTCTGGTTAAGGAACCGGAGCATTGAATCGACCGAAGAGATAGCCTTCGAGTTGATCTCGTACGCGCGCTGAGTCTCGATCATGTTCACCATCTCTTCCACAACATTGACGTTAGCCGCCTCCAGTGAGCCTTGGGAAATTCGGCCAGCGCCGTCGGTATCCGGGGTAGTGATGGTCGGAGCTCCCGATGCGGAAGTTTCTCTGTAAAGGTTCTTACCCATCGGCTCGAGGCCCGCGTAGTTAACGAAACGGGTCAGCTGCATCTGGCCAATAACTTCCTCAGCAGCGTTTCCGTATGGCTGTATCGTTACCGTCCCATCCTCTCCGACGCTGATGGACTCGGCATTGGCTGGGATTATTATCGATGGCTGGATCGGCATGCCGTTCGCGGTCACCAGCTCTCGATCGACAGACAATTTAAACGAACCGTCACGGGTATACGCCATCGTTCCGTCGGGTTGTAGCACCTGGAACATGCCCTCGCCTTGAATCGCAAAATCGAGGGCGTTCTTGGTCTGAATCATGGATCCCTGATTGTAGTTTTTTTCCGTGGACACAATTCTCACACCGGTGCCAATCATGAGACCTGTGGGAGAGATGTTGTCTCCACCAGTCGAGCCACCGGCCTGCCGTATGTTCTGGTACAACAGATCCTCGAAAACCGCTCGGTCCTTCTTGAAACCGACAGTGTTGACGTTGGCTAGGTTGTTGGATATGACGTTCATGCGCATCTGCTGCGCATCAAGTCCGGTCTTGCTTACCCAAAGTGAGGCTTCCATTTAGTGTCTCCTGTTACAATCCCAGCATGCTTTCGCCGCTGGCGTCGTTATCTTTCATTTCTCGGATAATCTTGGTCTGCATCTCGAAGGAACGCATGTGATCGATGAACTTAACCAACGTGTGGACTGTACTTACGTTCGAACCCTCAATAGCTCCGACAGTCACTGACGCGATTCCCGTGCCCGGCTCGAAGGTTTGACGGTCTTGTGTATTGTTCATAGGCTTAAAGAGGCCATCCTCCCGCCGCGCCAGATCAACATCGGTCGCGTCTTGAATACCCAAAATAGCGAGCACTTCGAATCCGTTCGCCGGAGCAGCAGGATCAAACCCAGTAATCGTCCCGTCAGTAGTGATCTGATAGGAGATACCGCCCTGTGGAAGCTGTATTGGCTGAAGCGAATCATCCAAAACTAGGTATCCCTCTTGCGTTCTAAGAAAACCTTCGGGGTCGAGTGCCATGTCACCGCGTCGGGTCCAAGCGATCTCGCCGTTATCGGCCAAAACGGGTAATACAGTCTTGTTGTCCATCGCGATATCGAGCGGCTTATTTGTCACGATTCTGGGCCCAGGCGCTAGGTCGATTAGTGGCGAGGTGACGGCGCGGGGGAGATATCGTGTATCGAAGCCATCGCCCTCGGTACGGATCGCTCGGTTCGCGAGCTGGAATGCCTTCTTGAAACCCGGCGTAGATACGTTCGCAAGTTCATGCGTCATATTCTGCCGGTCAAGTCGGTACTCCGACATCGCCATATTCGCTGTGAAAACCAAACGATCCATAATGAATCTCCGCTAGCTCTAGCTATTAGCTCCTGATGTTGATAATCGTTGAGGTCAAGGTCGACGATGTCTCGATCGCTTTTGCGTTGGCCTGGAAATTCCGCTGTGCGGTGATCAGGTCAACCAGCTCTGACGTCAAATCGACATTAGCCCTTTCCCTAGCACCAGCACGGATCGTGCCAAACCCAGCACCACCCGGCTCGCCGAGCGTGGGGGCCCCGGATTCATTGGATTCTAGGAAGGTTGAGTCCCCTAACTGACGTAGCCCGTTGGGTGTCGAAAAAGTGGATAACACAATCTTTCCCTTGAGGTCCTGGGTACCGTTCGAGTAGGAGGCCGTCACCAGACCATCGTCGGCGATATCTACCGCTACAAGGGAACCGTTCGGTTGTCCGTTCTGGCTCTGCGAATTGACTGAGAAGTCGCCCGAGAACTGGGTTGACCCGGCGTAGTCGATATCAATATTGAGGGTGTTACCAGAGCCACCGATAACAACGTTGTCGAGGGATATACCACCGAGCGGAGAGATGAGATTACCGGCCGTATCAAAGGTCAACTCACCCTTGTCTAGGAACAGAGGTCGAAACTCTGGATCATTCGTAAATTCGCGACTTCCAGGTAATTCTGAGAGACCTGAGGTTACGTCGGTACTGTACTCACGGAACACCCCGTTCTCGTCCTTCGTAACATAGATTGGTCTGCCGTTGGCTGTCTGCTCCGTGACTGGTGGTCGATAGGTCGAGGTCTGTCCAACGCTCGAATCAATTCCTTCGAGGCCATAGCGCGACGAGCCCGACACCTGGAAGAACGAAGAGTCTCCGCTGGTTCCCGAGGTGAATGTGAATATCTCGTTCGTCTGGTCAAAATCTACCACGACACCGGATATTGAGTTTCCTCGGTTGTCCTGCATCGCATTGATTCGGTTTTGGAGTGCCGTCTTGAAACTGTTCAGGTTGTAGTTTCCGACAGGTAGACGGAATGTTTCCGTCACACTATCAACCGTTACCGTGAACTGATTAGACAGGTCGTCAATAAAAAACGTTTCGTCCGGGTCGATACTCACAGGCTTACCAAACACCTTCGCGGCGGTTGATTCTACGCCTCGAACAGCTGTTGAGCCCTCCTCGGCGACGACTTCTAGTACGGCCGACGGGTTGTCAGAATCAAAACCAAATAACGTCTTAGCGTCATCAGAAACGTTCGTTATCCGAATCGCCGAGGTGTCGCCCGTGGTGCCACTGGCGATCGTAAAGGTTCCACCAACTCCGCCCTCTTCTGTATTAGGGAGAAACTCAACCAAGACACCATAACGCTGCTGACCCGAATCTCTGGAAAGCCTTTCAGAACCGTTTGGAATTACCTCGGCCGGATACCGGCCCCTAGAATCAATCGTAAAATCGGACGATTGAGTAGTCAGACCGAATAATGTGTTAGGTATCAAGCTTCCTGTGAGGGAGGCCTCGGCTGGTACGTTTGTGATACGCAGCTTGCTCGTGTCATCCTCCGGGGAGAAAACGAAGCCTTTGGACGCGCGGCTGTATTCCACCGTAATATGAGTATTTGTCGCTGCGCGGAGCTGGCTTGTTATCTCAGCGGCCAACGATTCCTCTGTGTACTGTGTGCTCGCGGGGATGAATACATCAACCACCTGCAACGGTGTAGACGTCTCCTCTGTCCCGGTCACATCGTCGCCATCCGCATCAAACAGAACACGGAATTGACGATTCGCGTCAGAACTGACGTTAAAGAAACGTTGGTCACCAAACTGACGATTAATCTCCTGCGTCATCAGCGCCGCGACTTCCTCTCCCGACAGCGCAGAGTTCTCAGCACGGGTCATCGCTGACAGGTCGACCATGATCGCATCGGTCGCGTTGGCGTCATTCGGATCCTCGTCAATAGTCAGCTCAAAGGCCTGTGAAAGGTCAAACGCCTCCACGCCGTTGGTGGAAATTTGAGTAGCATCACCCACAGAGAGCGCGGTGACTACGTCAGACACGACACCGCTCAATAAGTTCTGACCAGTGCTCAGGCCTGTTGGTTCTTGGTCAACGGTGACCGTAAAATCTGTCCCATCCACCCGGCTCACCACGAACTGAAATGCGTCAGTGGCGGAGGCAGCGATTCGATACCCTGTCCCTGCCGCTGAATCGTTCAGCGCCTCTACGATCTCCGCCGTGGTAGGCGTGGAAGCCAATACCGAACCATTGGTCGTGGACGCTGAGTAGGAGGTCGTCAGCTGGTTTGAGTTCGCGGATATGTGCTCGTGAAGCGCCGCGTCCCCGCTAAGGGAGTGGTCACCGCCAAGCGCCACTTTGAAGTTAGTACCGTCAGCGCGTGTCACTTTTATCAGGTTAGCGTTCAAAGTGTTACCACTGGCATCCTGCTCCAACTCAAAAGAATATTCCGTATTCGTCAGGCCAGTCGCGGTGGTTGATAACGCGGTGCCGCTTACCGACGAAATATTTTCGGTCAGAGCGACGTCCCCGGACGCGATTGAGTTCCTGTTACCAAGCTTTAGCTTAAATTGTTGGGTGGTGCTGAAGCCCGAGTCCCCATCTGCCAGGGACACGCCAGCACTTGTCATCGCAAAAGTAGAGGTCTCATCCACTGAATGAGAGGTCGTGAAACCCACTTTAAACGAGTTGGTTCCGTCGAACCTGGCGTCGCCTGACACACCGTTAGTTACAACAAGTTGAGTGCCCGCGGCGTTGGTCGCGAATACGAGATTTGAATCGGTCGCTGGGTTTGCATTGAGGTAGCTCACGAGCGTTGCAAGGTCGACTTCGTCCGACGCGACTCCAACAATCTGGTCACCCACGCCGTCGCCCGTGAGTGCGACGGCTGTTCCAGCTGTCGCATCCGCCGATGAAGCGGCCAGTTGAATAGTGTTTGCATCGACGACGATAACGTAATAAGTACCGGCCGAGAGGCCAGTATCGGCTGTCGTCGCGCTGTAGGTTACTTGGTCACCCGTGGTGTAGCCATGACCTGCCAAGGTAATCCGATCCGTTAATGGGTCGACGTCGGTTGCACTGGTCCAGGAAACCGGGTTCGCTTCGAGTGCCTCCAGATCGTCTGCATTAACCGAATAAGAAAAACTGTCGCCCGCCTGAGTCGTGAACTCCAAACCAATTACGCTCGGTGTCTCGCCACCAGTCGTGTAGCTTAGGTCATCCATCCCTGCGACTGACAGAGTCATGCTGGGCCGGTCCTGCGATACCACGATGCCACTGTCTGTGGCTGAGAGTGTGAATGGAGAGACGGCCGGGCCTGTCAGTCCAGTCACAACATCCGCAAGAGTTTCTGCGTCACCAAGAGAGGTCAATGTCGCCGGCGTCGTTCCGTCAACGGCGTAGGTCGCTACGTTGTTAAACGTATATTCCTGACCACCCTCCGTCGTAACAATAAACTCGAGTACGTCAGTAGAAATGAGGTCTTCCACACTCGACACCCCGACCACAGCGTTCGCGCTATTTAACGACGTAACGATCTGAGCTGCCGAGGCATCCGCAGGTAACGCAGCTGTTGTGAACACTGCAGCGTCGGTCCCCGAGGTGCCATCCTCTTGCAATTTGACGGATACCACGTCCCCAGATTCGACATCCCCTGAGTTGACAAACCCGACGTAGCCACGAGCAGCGGTCGTCGTTTTGAGTGTTGTAGCCTCAGAGAGACCCCCACCAAGGTCCGCTGTTAATGTCATCTGGATTGAAGAGTTAGCACCTATATTTTCCAGTTCGTCACGGTTTAACGTTAAGGTCTGTGACGCAATCACAGGGGCAAAATTCTGGCCCGCCTCGTCACTCAAGTACGGCAACTCGACCAGCCCNCCCTTCGCTTTCGCCGGTTCAGAGACGTTGGGAGACGAGAGATCATCAAGGTTATACTTCTGGAATACGAGGTTATCGTTCAAGACCACGGGTAGCTCGTCCTCCGGCACGATGTTCCCGTACTTGTCTACAAACAGCGGGATACCGCTCTGAGCGGTTGCCTGGCCTAGGGCTGGCGTTATCTCTTGTCCATCTAGTACAACATGCGTCTGCCACTTGTTGAATGGCTCGTTAGCTGACGCCACGCCCACCCTGCGATAGAAGAAGGTCAGCAGGAAGTCGTTACCGTTCTCGTCGAAGATAGTTATGGCTGCTGACTTCGCGTAGGTCGACGAATCCTCGGGATTGAAGGGTTTTATCTGCTCGAGATTATTCTCGTCGATCGTGGTCAGCGGCAATGACTCGGCAGGGAAGTTAATCGCAAAGTCAATATTATCAGTGGCAACCGCCTCTCCAACCGTCTTCGGTGCGATAAGCAGAGGAATCAGTTCTGCCTTAAAGTCCGCCTTACCGAGAGAGTCGACCGATGCAACTTTAAGGAATTGTCCGGCCGAGTTGACCACCGTATTCTGCTCGTCTAACAGAAACGAACCGTTACGGGTAAACAAGTCCTGACCGTCGGCTGAGCGCAGCGGAAAGAAACCTTCGCCCGTTACCGCAAGATCAAGCGAATTACCTGACAGCTCAATGTTGCCCTGAGAGAATTCTTGGGTCACCTGCTTCAGGGCTGTACCTTGACCGACAACGGTCGAAGCTTTCTGCAATGGGGAGGTGGCAAAAATGTCACCGAAGTCAGATCGCGACCGCTTGAATCCTGTCGTTCCAGCGTTGGCAATGTTGTTTGATGTCACAGACAGCTGCGTTGTTGCAGCGTTTAGACCAGTCAATGAGGTAAAGAACGACATCTCTTATTCTCCAGTGTTTTCAGTTTCAGAGGAATCAGCGGGCTCAGCACCCGCCTCTTGACCAATACGCGTCACCTGATCCATCGGGATCACAGCCCCGCCTGCCAGGTTAAGATTTAGATCGTTATTAAGGGCGTCCCAAGATACGGTCTCGACACGCGAGTATGTTGAAGGAACAACAGCCTCTGATTTTCCGTTGACAACGACGTTGCCACGGATAATGTAGGAGCCCGCCTGCGCAGCAGTTCCGTCTGCTTTACGCCCGTCCCAAGCAATATTTAGCGTGCCGGAGCTCTGGGGGCCAACCACCATCGAACGCATAAGAGCGCCAGAAACAGGGTCATAGACACCTACCTCGACCTGATCAGCTCCGTAAGGAAGATTGAACTCGATTGCAGAAGCAGTTTGGCCATCCGTAGTGATCCGGCCCGTTTGTCCAAACACGGATTTCCCGACCAGATTTGCGCCTGTCATGATGCGATCCGAACGGATCACGTCGGCAACGCCCTCCAGAGAAGTCGACATGTTCGTGATACCCTCGAGTTGTGAGAACTGGGCAAGCTGCGCCACAAACTGCTCATTTTTCATCGGATCGAGTGGGTTCTGGTTTTGAAGCTGAGTCGTCAACAAGGTTAAAAACGCATTCCGATCCAGTCCATCATCTCGCGCAGTTTTAACGAGGTTTGCCTCGTCATATTCCTGCTTTGTTAAAATGCCCGTGTTGGCAAATGAAATATCTGTTTCCATAATTAAGCCTTTGTAATATCAAGAGTCCGCATCATCAGCTGCTTCGCTGTGTTAACAACCTCGACGTTGTTCTGGAATGAGCGGGAGGCCGCGACCATTTCAACCATCTCGGTGACCTCATTAACATTCGATAACCAAATAAACCCCTCCTCGTTTGCCTCAGGGTTACCCGGGTCATGAACCTGACGGACTGGATCCGTGGTGTCCACGATCTCATTCACCTTTACACCGCCAAGATTCTGGAAACCTGCATTCAAATCTGCTTGATCCACTAACGCCCGAAAAACCGGCCTCTTGGCACGATAAGCTTCTTCTTCCGCACCAGAAACGGAACCAGCATTAGCTAGGTTTGAAGCTGTAGTGTTCAGACGGATAGTCTGCGCATTCAACGCGGTTCCAGCTATTCCAAAAACATTCTTAAGCATCAGAAATCTCCTTACTCACCACGTAACGACTTCCGAATACCGGAAATACGGTTTTCTAAAAACTGAAGTGTTGCCTGGTAGTCTGCAGCCGCCTCACCGTATTGAGCCTGCTCAACAGCGATTTCTACGGTATTGCCGTCGACCGATGAGTTATAGGGCACCCGATAAACGAGACCATTCGGATTTTCAGTTTCACCGGTCCCAAAATGACGGGCATTGGTTGCAGCCATAGGCGCAGGGTCAGATGCAGCCAAGATCTTCTTAAAATCCAGATCACGTGCTTTAAAGTGCGGCGTATCTGCGTTTGCTATATTTGCTGCGATCAACTCCATTCGCTTATTACGAACAGAGACTGCCTGTTCATGTATTCCGAATGGGTTTTCAAACAATTTCATGCTCAGCCTCTAAAGTTACTCGTCATTCGACCGATTTTTTGTCAGTTAAATGACATTTACAGGCTCACTGAAGCAATTGATGTGCCAAGTGTTTCAAACCAAGATAGGTCGGCAGGGTTTGATTCGATGCGGCAATATAAAGCTGCACGATCCGGCAAAGGTTTGCCGAGATTTGCAGTTGCAATTCATAACACGCGTTACATACTAAACGTATGCAACTCATGCGCGTTATCTCAGTCCTATCTTTGAGCGTTTGGACGCCCTTAGCCACTGCAGCGTTCCCTGGCGGCGGGGTCGCGCTCGTGGAGGAGGCAACTAGTTGGGTAAGTCAACAGACCGGCGTTCCAAAGGACGTGATACAAATGTCAGCACCCGACCGACGAGTTCCCATCGAGCGCTGTTTACAGCCATTGAGTTTTAGGTTCCCATTCAAGGGGAACCAACGGACTGTTGAAGCCCTCTGCCAGGAACCCTCCTGGAAAAGATTTATCCGTGTCAAAATCAGTGCAAAGACCAAGGTGGTAGCAGCAGCACAAGACCTACCAGATGGACACATCATAAACTCATCAGATTTGAAGATCGTCCCCTATCCGGTGAGTATTGATGGTAGCTATTCAGACGCCAACGATCTTATCGGCTTAACATTAATCAAACCCGTGGATACAGATACCGTCATCAACCAGAGTATGGTGATTAATGAGGAAGTTATCTTTACAACGAAACGGGCGTTTGAGGCTGGTGAGCTAATTGAACGGACCGCCTTGACCCGCTTTAAAACAAATAATCCGCCGCCAAATGCTCTCACCAAGTGGCCCACGGGAGTAATTACGGCATCAGATTATCTTGAAGCTAACCAGACGCTGTCAAAATCAAATATTGAACAATCCGAGTACGTCGTTGTATCTGCTACAAATATTGTCAGGGGTCAGGTAATTACTCGGGACCTGATCAGCAAAACTCTTCAGCCCAAAAAGCAAATCGGAGCTCAAATGTTGTCCACGTTTGAAGAGGCCATCGGTCTGGAAGCGACACGTACTATTCGAGCCGGGACCCCTTTATCAGTATCAGATGTAACGGCCGCAGACCTAATCCGCAAGGGTGAAAAAGTCACGCTCATCGTGAAACGTGGTGCACTCACTATCACGGTCGATACCATCGCCATGGAGGACGGAAAAATTGGCGAGCAGGTTGAGCTGAGCAACACCGAGTCAGGAAAGGTCATAAGAGGAATAGTATCAGGGCGCCATCAAGCGAGCGGAATAGACCCTTAAAACAGCCCGAGATATTTTTTTTAAAAAAAATGTTAAAGTTTTACTTTATTAAGCCGATTCTTTGATCGTATAGGAATTTCCGACAGTGAGGAGACGGATATGGCAGATTCAGTAACAGGAGTAGGGGGGCGCCCCCTTACTTCGATCAAATCAGAGCAACAAAAAGGAGACGTGGCTGGCGTTCGTGCCGACGATAAAGAAGCTACGGTAAAGGTTGAACAACACAATACGGACCGCGTCGAATTAAGTACAGCAGCCCAGGCTGAACTTGACAAGGCAGGCTTTGACGCAGAGAAGGTCGATCGCATCAAACAGGCATTGGCTGATGGGAACTACCCAATCGATGCACGTCGTATCGCAGAAGGATTCTCCGACATCGAAAAACTGCTCTAAGGAGTAAGATGCAACAACCTGACCTGCAAGGTCTATTTAAGTTAGTAAAGCGCTTGGACTCACTCCTCACAGATGAGTACGAAGCGCTAAAAACTCAAAAGCTTGACGCATTTGAAGCTTTACAGCAGGAAAAAATATCGCTCCTCCACGCACTCTCCTCAAGCGATATTGTGGAAAATCCTGATCACCCAACCGATCCAGAATGGCTCAAGGAAGTTGCGAGCAACCCCTTGTGGAGTGACATCACCCGAGTCTTAGAGAAATGCAAAAAATCTCATCAACGAAATGAACTCTTAATATCCAAGCAGCTCGATGCTATTAAAGGCGCTCTTTCAACGCTTCAGAATCAAGATCCCGCCGGCTCTTTAGAGCTTTACACAAAACTCGGACGTGTAAAATCCTCTCGCCGTTCGATACTATCTGACGATGCGTAACCTCGAAAATAGAAAAGTGAGCAGTCTGCCCCGCGCCTCAACCGCAGTGTTTGCCACGTTTCTAGCAATCGCATTGCTCAACCTCAGCCAAACGAGCGTTACACAGTGGGCACCTAGACCAGACATCGCGTGCGACAATGGAGAAGCGGTTCATCGCTATGCAGAAGTAAATGCAACTCGCGTAAATATCCGAGACCTGCCCACAGTCTTCTCGAACGTCTTGACGCAAAAATCGGCTCCAGATCGGATAACCGTTATTTGTGAATTTGGGGTATGGTCACGAATTGAGCTCTTAGACGTGGGAACCGAGACTTGGATTTCAATGGGGCTGATCACGCTGGTTGCGAAGCAACCATTGACGTCACGCACAAAGCTTGTGTATTTGAGTCTCCTGATTATCGGAGCACTAGGCCTTTTGATCGCTTTATACCGACCGAATTGGGTTACCCGCGCAATCGATTTGCTACTACAAACCCAAGACCTCCCGGCACACGCCAGGCCACTGATTTCTGTAGTACCCCAGTACCACCCCGTCAGGGACGGAAAGCGTTAACCATCTGGCTTAAGTCCGTTCATCCAGTAGGCCCATGACAAGATTACAGCAACAGCATAATAAAGCTCTTCTGGAATCTCTTCAGATAGGCCAACTTTTGATAGCGCCGCAACCAATGCGGGGTCTTCAGCGATAAAAATATCATGCTTTTTTGCTTCCTCGATAATCTCGAGCGCAAGCTCTCTAGATCCCTTTGCAAGTAAAGTCGGCGCCTCTTGTTGGCCGTACTCCAGCGCGATGGCTTCTTTTTCGAGTCGCTTCATGCTTTGGCATCCAAATGCGGTATCCCCTCGGAGGACAACTTTTCAAATCCTGGTCGAGGTGATGCAAAAATATGTATCGACCTCACGCGCAAATCGTGCTCCGTTAATGCTTCTTCTAAATCCATCTTCGATTTATTTGCCAACGCTGCTGTTTCCTCTTCTTTTGCCCAAAATGTGAGCTCAACATCTTTTCCCGAAAACGAAGATTTCAACCAAACCTCGCCCAAGCGATCGAGCGATGTGTGCAAATTTAGAATCCACAAGCGTTTGGTCTGATCCCTATCGGTGACATTTTTTCTCTCAAACAACAACTCAACTGGTGGCTGATCACGCAACAACAATAGGGCAGCTAGGCCCGACTCACGAACATGCGATTGTGGAAGTGCCTCAATTTGCAAACTCTCAAGCTCCGTGACAAGCCCAGCAATACGCGACGTCAACTCAGACTGTTGCGGAAGCAGCCGCAAAATCTGTCGTAACCATGGCTTCAGCATACCGCCCTGGAGAGCCACTCCTTCTAGTAAGGCTTTCTCATTACCTAACGCGCCAAACTGAATCGCGCTTTTTACGAGATCACCAGTGAGCTGATTTGATGCCAAGCGATTTGCATTTAACCTCTTCGCTTCATCGGTCAGACCGACTGCTGTCAAGAGGCCCTCAAGCCCCTGAGGCGCAAGAAGACTCTGTATCTGGGGTCTCGCCGTATTACGGGTAAGAATCGCAGCCAAGGCCGCAGATAAACCTGTTGTTGACAGCGCCTGACTCGCCTGAGGCTGTTGCGATGGTTGCGGAACAAGCGCAAGTCCTTCCTTGGTTTGAATCACGCGCATCGCAACCTGACCCTCTGGGAGTTTCATTTGGGCCGACAACGGAAGCTGATGCTGACCGAGCTGCAATGCCATCTTTCCACCGCTTGAAGCAACTAGCGCTTGAACCACCTCGCCTACCTTCAGACCCAGTTCACCAGCAATTGGCTGACGAATTGGTACACTGGTTGGTAAAGCGTCAGGTGCTATAGCACGCGGAACAGCGGCAGAGATATCAGGTATCAGCATTGATTTGTCACTCCCTACAGTCTGTATAGACCGTACTACCGATTTTGCCAGTTCTGAAGGTAATTTGGCATGCCCAGGAACTTCGCTGGATGAGACTACTGGAACAAGGTCTCGGTGAACATTCGAATAATTTGCTGTCAATGCCTGTGACACTTGATGAGCGTTAACCTGGGAGACAGCCTGCAACAATGGTGGAAGCGATGATGCCGGAGCTTTCTCAACGACTGGAGACATTCGTCGAGTAATCAAATCAGAAGCCTCGTTACGTAAAACAATCTGTACCGGTTCAGGTCTGAGTACCTGGCCTGTCATCATCAACTGCTGATCTGATTTAAGTCGAATGTGCAGATTGACCTGCGGATTTACCTCCAAAATACGTAGGAGTTCGGGATTTGCCGGCACATGAACTTTCAGTTGGTTGGGGTATGCTTGCCCTAGGATAATTGGTACTCGCGAAACTGGATCCATTGTGAGAACGACTGTTTCCAAGCGAGTGCGCAAGATTGCTTGTGCCGCCTGGTCAGTCAACACAATTCGCAGTGTGTGGGTCAGTTGTCGAGCAGTATGTTCTGAGCCAACGCCACCCGGTGCCGCCAAATCCATATCAAGGGAACCGGACCCATCCGGCTTTCTTATCCGATACGTTCTTTTTCAGACGGCCCGGCGTATCTTTAAAAACGACACGACGAAGATCGTCGATGTCAGGAACTTTCAAAACGACGCCGGCATACATCCAGTTTGGATTATTGCGACGGAACGCATGTGGATTTGCCCTTACAAATGCTTTTCTCAGCAGATCACGTTGAAGTGGTGAATTAGGAGCAACCCTCCGAATTACCATATCTAGCGTTTCGCCTCGACGAACTCGATGGGTACCTCCGGTCCGAATAGTACCTGGCAGGGTCTGCTTTCCGGTTGAAACAGCGGACTGAGTAGTTCCGGGGACCGGGACACGCATCACCTCAACATCTTTAATATCTTTCAATAAACGACTCACGGCCTGATCAACAGACATTTCAGTTGCCGCCGCGAACCCAGTGAACACGACTGTTAGGAATGCTATAAAACAACGCATCATATTCATCCTTCCTAAAACGGCAGCGCGACTTTATTAGTCAAATCTATCAGTTGAGCACCGGCCGCATATTGAATGATCGCTAAATCATCTTCGACCCTCACCACCTGAGCAAGTGATAATTCAGCCAATGAACCGGGCTCGAGTACACGGCCAGAAATTCGCTCCCCGTCAATAACAAGTAATCGATCACCTGTCTTAAGGCCAGCATTAATTCCACCATCTATTTCGACCCTACCATCCGCTTCAGTAATTTGAAAATTAACGGGCCGACACATCGCATACTCATCGAGAGCATTGGTCCACTTGTTGAGTTCTGCTAGGAGCTTACCCACCATTTCATCAGGCAATGGCTGGCTGCTGTAGGTTACGGGTCGCACTGCCACCCGAATACTTGATCCGGACGACCATATGACCTCACCAGTTGTCACTTTCGTCAAACGGCCTGTCATAACCATCCAGTCTTCGCTATGCACCGGCGGCGTTCCTTTGAAAAATAAACTCACGGGGTCTGATCCTGGAACACGTTCTTCCCGATGATCTTTTGGTTTTGTGCCCTTAGACAACGCGATCACCAACTCAAATCGCGCGGGGTCCGGGCGAACCCCCGACACAATACTCTGGTAATACCCAGCCTCCCGCAACGACCCCTTTCCATGCCAGTAATCCGACTCGTTAAAATAGGTCGATAACCTATGACTCAGCAATGACGCGCTAGCGGCCAGGGTCTGATCCATCCCTGTCACAGAACTTTGTGGCATTTTCACAGGCAATACTCGAACGGTTCGTCGTAGATGATCGTCTTTGATAAAGCAATCAGGTAACCGCCCTTTTTTGTCATCAAGCGCAATTTCAACCCTAGGTTTTTGTATTTCATCAAGATATGTCTGAACTTGAATACCACGTACCCGCATCGAAGACTGGACCATTAGACTCTCGTGTAGTTGCCCTTGAGCATCAAGCCAAGCGGTGTTCACAACTTTTGATTCTGTCGCCTGTGCCTCAGCTACGAGCGCCTCCTTGATTGCAACCAACGTGGATTGATCTGTGTTGAAATCAGGATTCCCGGGGCCGTGGCTACCGGCTACAGAAAATAACGGTAGTAACGTGCCAGATAATAAAATCCTGATAGACCAATTCAGCCGATTCATCGATTACGACCGATTACTGGCAAGAGAGGCTAGATACAACGCCCTAAGATCATCCACCACCGTTTGATCTAACGACAAAGTAGTCTCATAAGTATCTTCACCGACTGGCGCAATACTGACTACCTTCGCACCGTAAATAACACCCTCAACTTGTGTACGAAAGGTATCGCTCAATACAGCCATATCAGCAACTGTGGTAGTTGCATCAAGGTATTGGCCATAAACCTGCTCAGTCAGGCCCCGGTATGCGTCAAGTTTAGAAGCCCGAATCGCTAGCAAACGCTGCTGCGCATCAACATCTGAAGGCTGCACACTGATCACTGCATACCCGGTCGAACGGATAGCACTTCTGCGTTCAACAACAGGGACTACCTTCGTTTCCACCCGTGTTTCAACTGGTGGTTGCATCAGAGCGGCAGCATTTTGCCCCGGCGGCGTCATCGTGACACTACACCCTGAAACCATCACTACCAGTGTCATAGCAGCCAATCTAACAATATTACGCATGTCGTAATCCTCAATTTAAATTACCGAATTCGGTACCAATACAGCCAACCAAGCACGTTTAATGCCAGGTGATGTATTGCCTCTGACAAGGTATATCGGCAGATACTCGAAAAATTTTACGAAAGAACTAATTAGTTTCCGGCGTTTTTTAAAATAACAAAAGTTGGCACTCGTCTTGCAAAATTACATAACGAATAAACGCACTCGTCGCCGACTCGTGTGTAAGTAACTGAAAATATGGGATTTTTATCATGCAACTCGCTCTGTCAGATATCCGACAGTCAATTCCACGAGTGGATTGGAAACCGTTAGGTATTCCTGCACTTGTGCTTTTGATCATAGCGATGTTGATCCTACCGTTACCGACATTTCTGCTCGATATCCTTTTCACATTAAATATCATGATTGCCCTAATTGTTATCATGATCGCGATCCATACAGAAAAACCGCTGGATTTCTCAGCATTTCCAGCGGTACTGCTTTTCGCGACGATGCTACGTCTCTCCCTCAACGTAGCTTCGACGCGTATTGTTTTAGTCAATGGCCACGAAGGAACGGACGCTGCAGGTAAAGTTATTGAAGCATTCGGTAAATTCGTGATTAGCGGTAACTATCTCGTTGGATTTATCATTTTTGGTATTTTAATGATTATTAACTTTATCGTTGTTACCAAAGGTGCAGGCCGTGTTTCTGAGGTCATTGCCCGCTTCACGCTTGATGCGATGCCCGGAAAACAGATGGCAATCGATGCAGATTTGAATAGCGGCGTAATTGATCAAGACGAGGCCAAAAAGCGTCGAACCGAAATCTCTCAAGAATCAGATTTCTTTGGGTCTATGGATGGAGCCAGCAAGTTTGTCCGCGGCGATGCTGTCGCTGGTTTATTGATTCTCATAATTAACATTTTAGGTGGACTGATTATTGGCATGACCCAATATGACATGTCTTTCACTGACGCCGGTGAAATCTACGTTCTCTTGACTATAGGCGACGGCCTCGTCGCACAAATTCCATCGTTGATCCTGTCTCTCGCGACCGCGATTGTTGTGACACGAGTCACAACAAGCGAATCAATGACTGACCAGACTACGGCGCAATTAGCAAACCCTAGTGCACTGTTCATCACGGCAGGCATTCTTACTGTTCTCGGCATCATCCCGGGGATGCCATCTATGGTCTTTATTATGCTAGCCATGATCTGTGCCGCCATCGGATTTCTAGTATATCGGTCAAATCCGGCGAGAGACGAGTCTGAAGATGAGCTGCTGCTTGATACCGGAGTTCAGGCAACCGACGAACAGGAAATTAACTGGGGGGATGTGAGCCAAGTTGATCTTGTCAGTCTTGATATTGGCTATGGCCTAATCCCACTCGTAAATACCGAAACCGGTGGTCAACTGCTGACTCGGGTTAAAGGTGTTCGGAAAAAATTATCAACAGAACTTGGGTTTCTCGTTCAACCCGTTCGCATCCGCGATAACCTTGACCTCGAACCAAATACGTATCACTTGATGGTAAATGGTGTCATTCGCGGACGCGGTGAAAGCTATGCTGGCAAAGAACTTGCCATTAATCCGGGCCACGTCTCAACACCGCTCGAGGGAATCGCGACAAAAGAGCCTGCATTCGGTTTAGAAGCGTATTGGATTGAACCATCGCAGCGTGATTATGCAAGAACGCTGGGCTATACCGTCGTGGACGCGCCAACGGCGATTGCGACGCATCTGAACAGCATACTATACCAGGCAGCACCCGAGTTATTAGGTCATGATGAGGTACAACAACTACTGGATAAAACCGCCGAGCGCTCACCTAAACTTATCGAAAACTTGGTCCCAAATAAACTGAGTCTCGCGACCGTGACACGTGTACTCCAAAATCTTCTTCGTGATGGTGTCTCAGTCCGAGACATGCGGACAATTCTCGAGGTATTAAATGAAGAGGGCACTAAGATCCAGGACCCGGATGAACTGACCGCGCTCGTCAGACCAAAGCTTGGACGAATGATCGTACAAAGCCTCGTAGACATGACGGAAGAAATGCCTGTCATGACTCTGGACCCACAACTTGAGCAAATGTTGCACAACGCAGTTCAGCAGTCGCACCAAACAAAAACCTTAACTATTGATCCGGAACTAGCTGAGAGTCTGTTTAGGTCAATGCGTCATGAAACACAAAAAATTGAAGAACAAGGCAAGCCTGCAATCTTGGTAGTGTCGCCTGCGGTGCGTGCATGGCTAGCGAATCTAGCTCGCCCAAGAATCCCAGATCTCACGGTCTTGTCATATACAGAAATCCCAGAAGATCAGGCCGTCAATGTAGTAGCTACAGTGACAGCTCAAGTCGAACAAACAGAGTAAGGACATCACATGGAACTGAAACGCATACTCGGAAAAGACAACAGACAAGCGATGGAGGAAGTTGTTCGACTTTACGGACCTGATGCCTTGGTCGTATCAGGTCACAAGATCAACGGTAAATTTGAGCTCATTGTTGCTGTTGACCTAGAGGCAGACTCGGATCTAATCGACGTACCGGATGCGGAACTCACGATGGATACTCCAAAATCACCAGCAAAAAAAGTTGCGGAAACGTCATTCAAGAAGGTGCTGCATGAGCGCGAGGACCCGACTCTCACGGAAGATTCATTCACAACTCACGAATCAGTCCGCGCGCGCGAAATCGTTGAATTATTCCGGGAAGAGATTCAAGTGTTGAAGCGTGAAATTCAAGAAACTAGGAAAGCATCTTCATGGCACATGCAAGTGGCAAACCCGCAGGCACTTTCGGTCTGGCAAAAAGCCCTTATGGATCACCCGATGCCAAGTCGATTAAAAACATTGTTGATCGACTCTTTGGCGGACCTAGTTGACATGGACGAGGCTGAAGCCCAACTACATGCCATCCTGAACGAAAGTCTCAACACCGTTACTGAGTTACCTGAAGATATTTCTGGAATGCACGTATTTTTTGGCCCATCAGGATCCGGTAAGACGACGCTGATCGGAAAACTAGCCCGTATGGTCATCGATCGTGTAAGTCTGGAGCGAGTTGCGGTCGTGAGTTATTCAGATCAAAAAATTGGCGCATGGAATCAAATGCAACTAATGGCATCCCAGTGGGGCGTAAAGTGTTATCGAGCGAACTCACCGGATATGTTGAAAACGGTCCTGCGAGAACTGGCAGACTTTGATTGTGTCCTAATAGATACCAGCGGTGTCAACATAACGCAGCATCATGCAGAGATTTCTCAATATGCCCCGGAAGCACTCATGCATTTGGTTATTACGACTGAAATCTCCCGGTCATCAATCGAAAGGCTCTTCAATGACGGTCTATCGTGGGATAGCGTGAACATAACCAAACTAGACGAATCCAACGACGCTTGGATACTAATTGATGCTTTACTGCAACGCACTGACCTGCAGCTTTGGTTGCAATCTTCATCGGATCTGATTACCCGCCCCGCAGCGCTCGTCAATACTGCGAAATGGGTAGCCGACGTCATTAACACGGTAACCATTGCAATTCCTGACAGCAAGACTGAGTCATTAGATGTAACAGATGGTCGACAAGAAAGCGAGTCAGTGTCTACACTTGAGTTTCTAACTGGGATAAGAGCACAGCGCTCCGACGGGCCAGACATAACGGCAGAGCCCGTGATTTAAGGGATGATTAAAATGAGTGACCTAAAAATCATTGGCATCGCGAGCGGTAAAGGCGGCGTTGGGAAAACAACCATTTCCACCAACCTTGCCGTTGCGCTCGCGGAAGCCGGAAATCAGGTCATGTTGTTTGACGGAGACCTGGGGCTAGCTAACGCGCAGCTAGCGCTCGGAGTCCAGGCCGAATACAACTTTAGCCATGTCATTAGCGGCGAAAAGTCACTGAATGACATTGTAGTTCGCGGTCCAAGTGGAATTTTCGTAGTTCCCGGGGCCTCAGGCATGGGCAAAATGGCTGATCTAGACGAAGCGGAACTGCGAGGTGTTGTGCAAAGCTTCTCAGAATTCCAAGAGCCTCTCGACTATTTAATTGTTGATGCAGCTGCCGGGATTGCACCTTCTGTGACCACATTTTTGAAAGCATGTCATCAGACGATGGTGGTGGTTCGCGATGAGCCCTCATCCATCGCTGACGCCTACGGAATAATCAAGGTACTGACCACAGAACACAGCTATACTAATATCGGTCTGATACCGAACGGTGTAACCGATCAACGATCGGGCCAACTGTTATACCAGCGATTAAACGCTGTCTGCGTGAAGTTCCTTAATCTGGATTTAGAATATACTTATTCAATCGAATCCGATGAAACGATTCTTGAGGCGGCCCGCAAGTACACGCCCGTGATGACGCATTCGCCTGGATCAATGGCGGCACGTGATTTTAGAAAACTTGCGAAAGAGATAAAATTGATCCCGGCGACCCTCCGAGCGTCAGGGGGCCTACAATTTTTCGTCGAGCGAATGTTGACTCGAGAAGCTGAGGTGAGCAATGGCTGATCTCGATTTATACAACCAAGTTGCTCAGAGTGGAAGAGATCCGATTCTTGCTCATGTTGGCCTCGTTAAACGAACAGCGCTTCATCTCAAGGCACGTATCCCGCAGGTGATGGATGTTGACGAACTAATCCAAGTGGGCATGATTGGTCTGATTGAAGCATCCCAAAGTTTTGATACGACACGTGGTGTCGATTTTGAGATTTTTGCAAGAACGCGGATTCGCGGGGCTATTCTTGACGAAGTGCGCAGAATTTCCGTACTCCCACGTTCTGCTATTTCGCACATCCGTGAGACCAACGAGGCCACCCAGGAACTGGCCACGGAACTTGGTCGCACTCCAAGGCAGAGCGAGCTTGCAGACTTTATGGGCAAGGATTCAGTCGAATATCAGAAAGAGCGCTCTCACGCACATCAGATGCTCATGGTTGATTCTGAGGCCGCAGAAGACGAAATGCTCAATACCCCCGCTCAACATGGGTATGAGCCTGAACAAGAAGTCGGAGACGCCATGATGATGGATTCCCTGACTCAGGCGATTGAACAATTAGCCGAACGTGACCAAATTATCATGGCTCTGTATTACACAGAGGATCTAAATTTAAAAGAGATCGGGGCGGTACTCGATATCAGCGAATCCCGCGTAAGCCAGCTATTGTCAGCGAATGTCAAGAAGCTCAGAAAGATACTGGCACTGTCGGACAGGTGATCTTTATGCCCATATTTGGTCCAAACGAACAACAGTTAAAAGAAAATGCAAAAAAGGATTACGAAAAGGCTGTCGCTCTGAGAGGTGATTCTCGAAAGGAAGACGCCTATAGGATGCGTATTGGGCTCCGCGCACGCGGGCACATCGATAAATTATTCGTCGAGGCGGCTCACAAAGCTGAAAAATACAATGATATTGCCATGATCCATATCGCCCAAGGAAAACCCGCCCCTGAACCACCCAAGCCACCAAGCTTCATGAAACTTCTGACGGCCTCAGGTGAAGTGTGGTCGTATCTTCCGGAAGAGTATTCAGTACTGGTATTCAAGTACGGGATGCTATACCAAGGTATGAATATGTCGGGTCCAATGGCTATCCTGCGGGTACAGAAAATAGTTGATTCCATTACGACCGAGCTAAAACTCCCAAACCCATTGGTGACTCTCGAGTTCCTACGCACGCAACTCGCTGAAGAGGGGATGGATGTTGATGCAGAAATTGCAGCACTACAAGCCGACGATGGAGCTGACCTCGAAGAGGTCTAGGGCTTATAGATGGAGTGGATTCTCGGCATATTGATTCTTATCTTGGGTGGCGCGGCTATCGTTGTCATTTATTTAAGCGAGCGGATTAGTGTCTTTGAAACTCTACTTGGACTAAACCCTAAAGTAACCAGTGACAAGCTGGCAGAGCATGTTACTTTTGGTCCTAATCCTTTCGGCGATCTATCCGGCGAAAATCTATGGAAAGCAATGTCCGGAGAGGAGATTGAGGGCGAAAAAATCGATATTGACAATGTTGAGTCGATGCGGCCACGTTATGAACTAGTTATCACGCGTCACATTGAAACAATCTTGGAAGACGGACGATTTGATGCTCGAGCCAAAGAAAGAACTCCCGTTAAATCGATCCTGCGAATCCCCATGTTACGAGGCTCNGTCGAATCATTTATCCCTTTCACCGAGGCATCNCGCTTTTACGAAATCGGCCAAGAAGCTGAGACCAATCCCGAGAGCGCAGAAANGTTAGCTACTGAAGTGGACGAAATTGTTGATGATCTTTTCAACCGAGTAAAACTTGAACGATCAACTTCCTTAGGACGAGCACTGCTACCGATAGGCGAGAGCAGCAATGAGGAGACCGGAGAGATTGACGATTTAGAGGAATCGGATACGCCAGGAAATGACAATCACCTCGCATTGCCGCCTAGTGAGGAAGACACCAGCAAATCAGAAGATATCTAATCGGGCTAATCGCTAGTTAGCAGTCTCTGGCATTGGTAACGGTGCCTCAGGATTTGGATATTGAATCAATACCTCTTCACTAGCTTTAGCAGCACTCACTTTCTGGGCCTGAGATTGTAAAAGCTCGTAATAACGTTCACGCTGCAACGTCACCAATGCCTGAACATCCTTATTTAACTCATCAACGCTCGAAATCTGTTTCCGAAGCGAAGAAACTTGACCAGCTAACCCTTGCATGGACTTTGCAAGATCTACGGTGATCTTTTGTTGCGACTTGATTTGTGTCTCCACTTCACCAACTCGTGCTGTAAACGCTTCACTTTGGCGGCCAACAGATTCTGCTGCTTTCGCAGGCAACTCGGTTTGAACAATTTGCAACGATCCATTAAGTTCATTCATACGCTCAGTTAACTGGATCTGAGCATCACGAAATGCTTCCTGTGTAAAACGTAGCTGCTCAATCGAATCATTAATTATCTGAAATTGCTCAAGTCCTACATTCATTTCAACGACCCGTTTACCCACAGCAAGAACCATGCTCTCGAGATCGGCTGATCGTTTGGATAATTGAGCAGCCATGAAACCAAACACTGCAACCGAAATAAACAACATCGCACCACCCACTGACAGAACTATTGTCGAGGTTTTGGAACTTCGGTACGACGAGTCATCTAGTTTTCGAGCAGCCTTGACCAAGTTTCCAGTTGACACATTGGCGGTTGCTGACGCTTTCGTTGCCGCCTCCGCAGAATCCAGTACCGAACCCATTAAAGTTTCCATGGACTGAACTGCCTGAGTGACGGACCGCTCACCAGCCTCATGAATCTTCTCAATTCGCGTTTTTACGAGCTCATCTGCTAGATGAATCGCTTCAGCGAGTGTGGCATCTGTCGCAGCAACCGCGATATCACCAACTGGTTCCTGATTTTCCTCGTCTGCGATTTCGACAGATTCTTCAGCACTGTCGAACGACTCAGAATTCTCTTCTGCCGAGGCCTCTTCGTTCAGTTCCTCATCTTTTGGTGTCTCGTTCTCACTCATCATCTATCTCTTCCGTTTGATCTTCAGCGACCGACCCGTCGCTACTCTCTGCCCTTTTTGGCTTCTCTACTTCGTACAAGCCATCAACCTGTCTACTCAAAGAATCGGACGCTTTCATGACGACTTTAAGCTGATCAATTGTCTTGGAAAGTTTCTCTAAAACCTCCCGACTCACTTGGGCAGAGCGCCAAGCTGGCAAATTCCAAGCTATGGGCTCAAGCGACGCAATCTCGTCAATCTCGGCTTTCAATGCGTCAGCAGTAGAATGAGCGGCTACCTTCGGGGTCAGAGCTTCATAGTCGAACCTCTTATATTGGCGCTTTCCGGGCCCCACATTCTCGAAACGATCACTAAAAGAATCCACATCGATCACTGGACCCTCGTGTTGTTCTTTTTTGGCTCCCTCGTTGACCGGAGGGTCGTTAGGCGATTTACGATTCAGATCGGACCCATCCTTGCCCTGAACAACCGCACGCTCGCCTTTACTTTTGCCATCCTGTCGAAAAAGTTCGCCAGACACGTCTTTACTCCCCGCCTTGCAAGATCCGCTGAAGTGAGCCTGCTGTTCGCAACCAATAATCGGCACTTATACCCAATCCTTGAATGTAAGCCTCGCTTTCTGCCCGGTTTTGAAATGGACCACTGACTACGGCATAACGGATATTACCGTTAACTCTAACAGGCACGACCACGGCTTTAGTTAAACCCGTTTGTGTTGTTATCCACGCTTCTGCTCGTACCTTCGAAGCAAGTACGATGTGCTGTACAAATTGATTTTGTGATGGAGCATTTTTTACGAGTTCAATAGCGGGATCTTTAAAGATCGAAGCAACCGAAGTCACGTCAGGCGTAGACACTCTTGGTTCTTCCCCAAGCGCCTGAGACCTAGCAGTTTGTTCAGTTTCGGCAACCAGATCAAGTGACTGAATCTGGCCCTCCGTGTCCACCCGGTTTGGTGTATTTATCAACTGTTGGTTTGTTTCAGCTGTAACGTTTGTCGATTGCGCAATTTCGGTCGCAAGTTCTTTCCGGGCGGCTTGCTCGTCTGTTAATTCATCTTCTATTGGGGGCGGTAGGGATTGAGGCGTCTCAATCTCCTCAGGACGCAGCAATTGTGGTTTCGTCTGCACCAACGGATCGTATGCGGCATCGATGACGGACTGCCCGCGGTCTTTACGCGCGAAAATGCTTGCCTCAAATCCCACAAATCGGAGTCCCCTGTCTATCTGTTGTCCGATTTCAGGGCTCACAAAGCCGGCCATTATAGTGCCTCCAGCCAACACAATCATAATCAAAAGAACAGGACCGAGCTTGCCTCGTTTCTGGGTTGGCTCTTCCTCTTCAAACAAGGCTCGCATATCGTCAGCCTCTCGCTCACCGGCTTCGGACGAAATACCACGTGCGTCGTCGAGATCAACTTGCAAGGCCATAGATACTTCAGTAGCCGACAAACTCGGCTCCAAGTGTTGTGAGACGGTTTGATTTATTCTCGATAAAACCCGTTCCACTTGGAACTCGAGGCCCTCAGCCATGCCCGCTTTACGGAGAGCCAATTGCTCGTCTGGGTTTGGTGGCTCGACTTCCCAGCGGATTAGTCGTGACCCTAATCGGTCAAGCGCTTTTTCCACGGCCGTGGGCAATCGATCCAAGAGGAATACCAGACGCATGTTGAGTCCCGGAAAGTCGGTGACCATTCGTGAAAGTAATGCCCACCCGTCACTATCAATCGCTTTGGGATCATTAACCACAATAATCCGTCCATGTGCTTCTGACTCGCTCTCCCCGCGCGCCTCCTCAACAGACATCGAATCCACCAGTTCATTGAAACGGGTTACCAAAGCTTCTGTACTTGCCGGCATGTAAGTTTCTACAGCCAGTCCTGATCGCATTTTCAAACGGTTCAGCATCATCTTGCCGTAATGATCAATCACGCCATCGAATTGACTCGTCATCAATAAATGTTGTGAATTGTCAACGACCGCATCGAAGACACGTTGAAAACGCTCGATATCAGAATCCCGAAAAAATATGTCACCATTGTCCTGGCAGAGTTTCACGGGAAGATCGTCAAACATGGCTTTGCATACCTTTCATTATTGCAGGTTACCTTCGGCGTCGAAGCGGAAATCCGGTGGAATTTCAGGATCGGGTTT
>PBZM01000009.1 GCA_002731015.1 Gammaproteobacteria bacterium | reverse complement strand
AATATGCGGACACGTCAATGTAACAAGCTGCTTTGCGTAAGATGGATCGGTCAGGATTTCCTGATAGCCCGTCATAGCTGTATTAAAAACAACTTCGCCGACGGAGAGTCCGTCCGCGCCAATGGAGCGGCCGACAAATTTACTGCCGTCCGAAAGTAATAAGATTGCAGGTGGATTCAATCGGGAGTCCTCTGTCTCGACAGACTCAGCGAGCGCCGAGCGATTGAACCGAAATGTTAGGGAGATTGACCTGAGATGTCCATCGAAGTCTGAAGGTTTCACTCAGATACCGAGAACATCCCTCATCGAGTAAAGACCCGGTTCTTGCCGAGAAGCCCATATAGCAGACCTTACGGCGCCAGTAGCGAATGTTTTCCGATTGGAAGCTTTATGCGTTATCTCAACACGTTCACCATCGGCGGCGAAAAGTACTGTGTGATCACCGACTACATCACCAGCTCGAACAGTCGCAAAGCCAATTTGCTCACGAGGTCTGATGCCGGTTTGTCCTTCTCGGCCGTACACTGCCGTTGAGTCAAGATCTCGATCAAACGCATTTGCAATGATTCGTCCCAAAGCCAGCGCGGTACCGCTGGGTGCGTCGAGCTTCCGACGGTGGTGCGTCTCGATTATTTCAATGTCGACTGTATCCCCGAAAACTCGCGCCGCTCGATCGAGCAGGTCAAAGACGACGTTCACTCCTACACTAAAGTTAGGCGCGTACACTATGGGGATCTTTTTTGCGGCCTCTGAAATACTTTGTTCTTGATCAACCGAAAAACCTGTCGTTCCAATAACACAGGGTGCACTGCGGCTAACGCACCAGGCAAGGTGGTCGATCGTTGAATCAATCGTAGTAAAGTCTATTACCACAGGACTCCTACTAGAAAAGACCTCTAGTGAATCATGAATTGGTGCATCAATCTTTTTTTTACCGACCAACTCACCTGCATCCGCACCAAATAGAGAGGAACCGGAGCGCACAGTTCCACCTACCAACTCTGCATCGATAGTTTCTATGGTAGCTTCTATGAGCGCACGTCCCATCCGCCCTGATGCGCCTGCAACCACGATCGCAACCATTAAAACTTCATCTCATCAAAGAAAGATCTCACGCTATCAAACCATCCCTCGCGTTTCGGCGCATGCGTTTTGTGGTTAAGAGTCTCATGCAACTCCTCTAGCAGCTCGCGCTGCTTTGCCGTGAGGTTTATAGGCGTTTCAACAGACACCCGGCATAATAAATCGCCCTGCGCTCCTCCACGTACTGGCTTCACGCCTTTAGCTCTCACGCGAAACAATTTGCCTGACTGAGTTCCCGTTGGCACTTTGAGCTTCACTCGACCACCTAACGTCGGCACTTCAAGCTCACCGCCTAAGGCCGCATCCGTAAACGAAATAGGGACATCACAATACAAATCTCTGCCATCACGGGTGAAAATGCGGTGCTCTTTGGCTTTCACCTCAACATAGAGATCACCAGCTGGTCCACCGTTTACTCCAGCCTCGCCTTCACCAGATAAACGAACCCGATCACCAGTATCAACACCAGCTGGAATTTTGACTGATAGAGTTTTTGTTTCCTCTTTACGGCCTTGCCCACGACAATCACCGCAAGGATCGGTTATCACTTTCCCCTGTCCATGGCATCGCGGGCACGTCTGCTGGATCGCGAAGAAACCCTGCTGCATACGTACCTGACCTTGTCCATTACAGGTCTGACACGTTTTTGGAGTAGATCCAGGCTTTGCACCAGCGCCATTGCAGACAGCACACTCAGCAAGACGAGGGATCCGAATCGTCTTCTCTATACCGAACACTGCTTCTTCGAGCGTCAACTCCATCGTATATCGTAGATCACTTCCGCGCTGCACTGAAGAGCGATTACCACCCGGGGTCGCGCCGCCAAAAATGTCTCCAAACACATCACCAAAGATATCCGAGAAACTTGCACCGCTGCTGTGGAATCCGCCACCTGGACCACCCATGCCACCTTCAAAAGCGTCATGACCATAACGGTCGTAAGCACTCCGTTTTTCAGAATCCGATAAAATCTCGTAGGCTTCTGACAATTCCTTGAATCTTTCCTCGGCCTCCGCATCACCCGGATTTCGATCCGGATGGCATTTCATTGCGAGACGGCGATAGGCCTTTTTAAGATCAGAATCAGAGACATCCCTAGATACGCCAAGAATTTCATAACAGTCGCGCTTGGCCACTCAGATCTCCCACCATGAGAATTGAGTCATCCGCCTCACTTCTTTTCGTCGTCCTTTACTTCCTCAAACTCGGCATCAACGACGTCATCCTCTGGTTTTGATGTTTCGGGATCGGCTCCTGTATCGCTTGGTTCTGCATCGGCAACTGCGTAAAGCTTCTCTGCAATCTTGGCGGACGCTTCGGTTAGAGCGGTTGTCTTCGCCATGATTAGTTCTTTATCTTCAGTTTTTAGCGCTTCCTCGAGCTCGGCAATGGCTGCTTCGACGGGTGTCTTTTCGTCTGCAGATAATTTATCGCCAGCTTCGGCCATCGATTTTTTTGTAGCATGAATCATTCCATCAGCTGTGTTCCGAGCGCTGATAAGTTCTTCAAACTGTTTATCGGCATCCGCGTTAGCCTCTGCATCTTTGACCATTTTCTCGATTTCTTCATCAGATAACCCAGAGGAGGCCTTGATCACGATTGATTGTTCCTTGCCCGTGGCTTTGTCCTTTGCAGACACGTTCAGAATGCCATTTGCATCAATATCAAAAGCTACCTCAATTTGGGGCATACCCCGCGGGGATGGGGGAATGTCCGCCAAATCGAATCGCCCGAGCGACTTATTTTGCCCTGCCTGCTTACGCTCCCCCTGCAACACATGGATAGTCACAGCCGTTTGGTTATCCTCAGCGGTCGAAAACACTTGGGTCTTATTTGTCGGAATGGTCGTATTTTTTTCGATCAAAGCGGTCATCACACCGCCCATAGTCTCAATGCCAAGAGAAAGAGGCGTGACATCTAGTAGTAAAACATCTTTAACATCACCCGATAATACCGCCCCTTGAATAGATGCACCCATAGCGACCGCCTCATCGGGGTTAACATCCCGACGCGGCTCTTTACCAAAGAATGCTTTGACTTTTTCCTGTACCAAAGGCATGCGAGTCTGGCCACCGACCAGAATTACATCATTAATTTCAGAGGTTGAATGACCCGCATCCTCGAGTGCTTGCTTCACTGGGGCCAGTGTACGCTCTACCAGATCTTCGACCAAAGACTCGAGCTTTGCCCGCGTTAATTTCAAATTGAGGTGCTTCGGACCAGTGGCATCAGCCGTGATATAAGGAAGATTAACATCCGTTTGCTGGCTTGACGATAACTCTATCTTGGCCTTTTCTGCCGCCTCTTTCAGACGCTGCATCGCCAAAGGGTCCCCCTTAAGATCCATCCCCTGATCCTTTTGAAAAGAGTCAGCCAGGTAATCGATAACCCGAAGGTCAAAGTCTTCGCCCCCTAGGAATGTGTCGCCATTTGTCGACAGCACTTCAAACTGATGTTCGCCATCAACCTCCGCAATCTCAATAATCGAAATATCAAACGTACCACCTCCGAGGTCGAAAACGGCGATAACCGAATCTCCACGCGCTTGGTCCATCCCATAGGCCAGCGCCGCAGCGGTCGGCTCATTGATAATACGCTTAACGTCCAACCCAGCAATCTTACCCGCGTCCTTGGTCGCTTGCCGTTGGCTGTCGTTGAAGTAAGCGGGGACTGTAATCACAGCCTCTGTCACCGCTTCGCCCAAATAATCCTCTGCCGTTTTTTTCATCTTTTGTAAAACTTCAGCGGAAATCTGTGGAGGGGCGAGCTTGTCGCCATTAACTTCGACCCAAGCATCACCGTTGTCAGCGCCTACAATGTTATAAGGCACCATTTTGATATCTTTCTGAACCACTTCGTCACTAAATTTGCGACCGATAAGTCTTTTAACTGCAAACACGGTATTACTTGGATTAGTAACGGACTGCCGCTTTGCTGGTTGTCCGACTAAAATTTCCTCATCCGTGTATGCAATGATTGAGGGTGTTGTGCGATCGCCCTCGGCGTTCTCAACTACCCGCGGCTTCCCTCCCTCCAATACAGCTACACAAGAATTTGTCGTCCCAAGATCGATTCCTATGATCTTTCCCATGGTTATGCCTCTCTGTTCTTCCATGCCCGGATAGCCGGGGATATCTCTATTCTTTATTGCGGTTTTTTGACCGTGTTCAAGTGTTTAGTCAGCTTTCGTCTTAGTAACTACGACCATTGCTGCCCGAATCACTCGGCCCTCCAATTTGTAGCCCTTTTGCATAACGCCCATTACGGTATTCGGCTCATGATCCACCGACTCCACCATACTCATTGCCTGATGTTGCTGAGGGTCAAAAGCTTCACCAATCGGATCAATTGGCTCGACACCATGCTTTGATATCGTATCGAGCAACAATTTATGGGTCATCTGAGTTCCCTCCAGCATAGCCACGTCGAACCCGTCGCTTGTGGTGGCTATTTCGAGCGCTCGATCCATCGAATCAAGCACAGCGAGAAGATCTTTGACGAACTTCTCAACCGCATACTTATGAGCGTTCTCAATATCGCGGTCTGCTCGACGACGACTATTCTGCAGATCGGCCTGACTGCGAAGAAGTGCTTCTTTAAGCTCTTCTAACTGAGTCTCGGTGCTTGCAGAATCATCAGTGTCGACTGACCTTGCAGCGACCTCCTGAACGATTTCGTTAGTTTCCGCTGATTCATTCTCTGCCTTTTCATCAGCTACAGACGCATCCGCTGTGTCCTTTGTGACGTCATCTTTCTCTGGCGATGTTTCGTCAGTCATATTCTCCTCCATGTTTGCCCTGCGAGTGAGCTACACTTACCAAGCAAACGGATGTATAAGGTCAGATCGTCGAGTTTCAACAGACAGACAAATGCTCTTACAACTGAACGTAAAAAATTTAGCTACGCTGGCTTCGGTTGACTTGGAGTTGACCGGAGGCTGTATTGCTGTGACCGGTGATACAGGGGCGGGAAAATCGCTGATTCTCGATGCTCTTGAGCTAGCACTCGGCGCCCGCGCCGACACAGGACTTGTGCGCGCCGGGACGGAAAGGGCTCAAATCATTGCAGAATTTGATATCGCGCGCTTGCCGTCTGCGAAAAATTGGCTCCGGGTTAACGAGCTCGATCATAACGATGAGTTAGTTCTTCGACGAACACTGACCTCTGAGGGCAGATCGAAGGCATACGTAAATGGCACTCCTATCTCCACATCGCAACTGAAAGAATTATCTGAACAGTTGGTCTTGATGCACACGCAGCATGCGAATCAAAAATTGTTGCAACCTAAATATCAGCTTGAACTACTCGACCAGTTTGCAGATCAGTGCCAAATCCTTAATACATTCGAAACGGCTTACCATGAGTGGACAAATGCGTTATGTGCTTTACAGACCTTGAAGACCGACGCATCGAAAGCAGACACGGAGCGGGAACTGCTAGGGTTTCAAGTTGAAGAACTCAATACCTTTAGTCTCAAAGATGGTGAGTTCGAGCAGCTCGATCAGGAGCAACGCCAACTCGCGTCTGGCGATACATTTATACGCATAACGGAGCAATCGCTCGCGCTACTGTCAGGAGGAGATAATGGCGGAATTATCGATCATACCGAACGGTTGCTGACCGATATTAACCAAATTGCAGACGGTCATAGCCGAATTCAAAATGCTTCCATTTCGCTCGATGAGGCCGCTATTGCATTGGGCGAGGCACGTAACGAAATACAGCGGGCACGAGATCAATTTGAGATCGATCCAGAGCGTCTCCAGTTCGTTGAAGACCGTCTTACTCAGATATTTGAGCTTGCTCGCAAACATAAGGTCGAACCAGGATACCTAGCCCAACATCATGAAAACCTGAAGTCGCGCCTTGAAGGTATAGTCGAGGCTAGTGACCGTATCCCAATGCTTGAAAGTGAAGTCGCACGACTTGATGCAGTTGCTCACCAGAGAGCCACTGAGCTAACCGCGATTCGATCGATAGCAGCAGAACAACTTTCTCAACAAGTTACCACCAACTTCCATGGACTTGGTATGGAGCACGGGATGCTTGAGGTCAAATTGATCCCAAATGACACGCTGAAATCGACTGGCGCCGAGACGATTCAGTTTTTCTTTCAGCCAAATCCTGGACAACAAGGTGGGCCACTTTCAAAAATCGCATCAGGTGGCGAGTTATCAAGGGTAAGTCTTGCCATTCAGGTCATAGCGGCGACTAGATCAGCCACGCCAACTCTAGTTTTCGACGAGGTGGACGTTGGTATCGGAGGGAAGACTGCAGCAAAGGTTGGCAACCTACTCACCGAGCTTGCTTGTAATTCACAGGTTCTCGTCGTCACTCACCAGCCACAAGTCGCGGGTCAAGCAGACCAACATCTGCATGTGGAGAAACAAACAGATTCAGATGTCACGATCTCAGAAGCATACTTGCTCAATCGTGAACAACGCATCGACGAAATCGCCAGGATGTTGGGAGGTCACTTGATCACCGACAGCACGCGCCTTGCGGCGGCTGAATTACTTCGTGGCTAACCACCAATAATTTGGCTGGCCGCCCAGTAGTAGAGTGGTATACCCACGATTATATTAAATGGAAATGTGAGTCCGAGTGATAGGCCGAGATACAGACTCGGGTTCGATTCGGGCAGGGCGTGCTTCAACACTGCCGGAACCGCTATGTATGATGCTGACCCAGCCAGCACCGCCAAAAGCGTGGCATTGGCAACCGATAAACCTCCTGCCCAAGAGAGCAATAACGCTATAGAAGCATGCGTGATCGGTGCGAGCGCCCCATAGAACACTAAACGCTTCGGAACGTTACGCAGGTCTGTAAGCCTTTTCGCCGTTGCAACACCCATATCAAGTAGAAAGAATGCGAGCATGCCTTTGAAAATCATACCCGTGAATGGATCCATAATAGTCTTACCAGAACCACCAGTGACGATTCCAATCACCATAGCACCTAATAATAAAATCTGAGCACCCTCCGTAAAGGATTCCTTAAGAACAACCGACAATCCCTCATGCTCTTTGCGCGCTTCTTGGCTCCGATACAAATTTGCCATCAAAATTGCAAAGATAATCGCTGGAGATTCCATCAGAGCCATCGCTGCCGCCATGTGACCACCATATTCGAGACCATTGGTTTCCAGAAATTGCGTCGCGGTGATAAACGTTACGGCGGATACAGATCCGTATGTAGCAGAAATTGCAAGTGCATCCAGCGGATTAATAACACGCTTTAGTAGCACAAAACTAAAAAATGGGATCGTTAACGCCAACCCTATTGCGAAAATCAAGTCTCTCAAGATCGCAGGATTAAACCCACTCTCGGCAAGCGAGAACCCGCCCTTCAAACCAAGCGCCATTAGCAAATAAAGAGACAAAAAACGGGCAATTGCAATCGGCACTTCTAGATTTGAGCGTACAAGGCCAGCGAACAACCCAAGGATAAAAAAGAGAACACTAGGGTCTAGAAGGGGGCTCGATTCCATTATTGTTTTGCCAAACACTCACGACATATCACATAAATAACGTGCGTGTGGTCAACCATTTCGCATCCATGCTCGCTTGCGACACTTTCCTGCAATGCCACCATCTCGGGATTTACGTATTCAATAACTCGTTGGCATCGCACACAGACCATGTGGTCGTGATGATCATGGCGCTCTAACTCAAAAACGCTTGTCGTCGCATCAAACTGATGACGGATCACTAGTCCTGCCTCCTCAAATTGAGTCAAGACGCGGTAAATCGTTGCTAGATTTACGTCTATACCCAAGTCATGCAGTTTTCGATATACGACCTCAGCCGACATGTGCTCACCTTCATTGGAAAGCAATAGTTGCAACACATGAATTCTTGGCAACGTCGCTTTCAAACCTACTTTTTTTAGCTCATCGGTTTCGTATTGCATGATCAATAGACTCATTTGCTGGTCATCTTTGTTATTCTGCCAAGAATTTTCGTAGGAAGATATTAATGCGCCCGATTTCCATACACATTCTTTTCGCCGCGCTTTTGCTAGTAGGGTGCAGTTTCCCTGGTATCTACAAGGATCAAGTTAAGCAGGGAAACCAGTTAATCACCGAACGGATTGAGCGTTTAGAAATTAGTATGACCAAAGATCAGGTTCAATTCCTCCTCGGATCCCCTATCACGGTTAATACGTTCAACCCAAACCGCTGGATTTATTTAGAACGCATAGATTTCGACGGCAGGGTACAGCGAAACAATTATCTAATTGTGAACTTTAAGGACGACCTAGTTTCTGATTTTCAGCGCGAGTCCGGCGGTTCTCCTTCGGATCCGCTATCAAAGATCGATACAACTCCACCCGGTCACCCGGACGAAGGATTGTGGTGGTGGCCTTTTTAACAAGGACACCAAATATGCCCATGGGAGTGGTTTTAAGATCGAGGTCAGGAAATAGAACAGCCAGACCCGACTGTTCTGCAGCCTGATAAACGGTCGTGCCCTCAGAAACGTCTAGATCAACAACGTGCTGGCTATCCGCCTTTGCATAAACGACCTTTACCTTCACGAGTCACTGCCCATAGTGCTGATCCGCACGATCGCAAAATGCACCAACCAGATCGCCAGCAATTTGCGAAAATATAGACCCGAACGCGATACTGATCAGACGTCCCGAAAATTCAAACTCGAGTTCCAAACAGACCCGACAAGCTCCGGATCCAACGGCTTCAAAGCGCCAACAACCTCTGAGCGATTTGAACGGGCCTTCAACGAGGGACAGATCAATTCGTGATGGTGGCGTCAACGTATTCTTGGTCGTAAAAGATCTCCGAATACTGCCTTTCTGTATGCACAATTCTCCAACAATTATCGCGTCTGACGCCTCGATAACGCGGGCGGCGCTGCACCACGGTAAGAATTCTGGATAACGTTCAAAGCCATTGACTAAGTCAAACATTTGTTCCGGAGTATGAGACACTATCGCACTTCGTGTAATTTTAGGCATCCGTTCCTCAATCGTTTGACGAATTAACAAATATACGTAAAGTCGCGCGCCATGGCCAAGAAATCAAAAAGTAGCAGTAACCAAATCGCACAGAATAAGCGCGCAAGATTTGATTACCAAATCGATGAAACATTCGAGGCTGGCATGCAACTCCACGGCTGGGAAGTAAAATCATTAAGAGCCGGGAAGGCCAATCTTAGTGATACCTACGTTATTGTTCGGAATGGTGAGGCGTTCCTATTGAATTCGCAAATTACTCCGCTCGAATCTGCTTCCACGCATGTCATAGCAGATCCAACTCGAACCCGAAAACTGCTTTTGCATAAAAAAGAATTAGCAACAATTCACGGCGCTCTCAGTCAAAAAGGACATGCATGTATTCCGCTGGAAATGTATTGGAAAGGTCCTTTGGTAAAAATAAAGATCGGTCTTGCGCGAGGTAAAAAGCAGCATGACAAAAGAGAAACCATTCGGGATCGTGAGTGGAACATTGAAAAGCAACGTGCTTTAAGACACCGGGCTCGCTAGTGACAGAAGCTGATTGGGCAAAACTGGCTCTGCTGTGTCTTGCCGGAGCCGCCTCCCCTGGTTTGTCATGGCTACTGATTTTATCAATGTCAGCCGCCCGGGGTATACAGGTCGGTATTAGTGGAGCCCTCGGGCATGGACTTGGTATAACAATCTTTGCCTTGACCACTGTCTTTGGACTTTCTGCGCTTCTAATTGCGAGGCCCGAGCTTACTACCGCNNTTTCATTCATCGGCNTGGTGCTGCTTCTTTATTTTGGATACCAGCTAGTCACTGCCGGTTCACCGGTCTTGCCCGAAAGATTGACCACGCAAGGAGGATTCATCGCTGGTTTTTTTATCGCCGTTGTCAATCCGAAGGTTTTGGTTTTTTTCTTAGCGGTATTTGGACCTTTCGTAGAACCAACACATTCCATAAATACACAACTTTCGATGGGCGCTCTCGCCGGCGGGATCGATGCTCTCGTATACGTATGCGTCGCTGTCACCGGGACAGCGCTGAGACAGGCACTGGACGCAAACCGCATTCGACTCATCAATAGGATTATCGGGTATCTTCTTATTTTCTCCGGACTCTGGATTTTCATCCAAGAGATTTCAAATTTAATCGAAATGGTCGATAATATATTTCACGGGGACGATATGGATTCGACGCCGGTTACAAAACCAAATGTGCATGTCGAGTAGTTCTGCAGTGCTCGTTAACCCAACTGTGGACTCGTTAGCTATAACTGCCAACGACGAAAACTACGCTCTAGCAGCATAAGCTAGACCCTAGATGGGGATCGTCTCTGGTCTTTATCAATAGGGTTCGAAACAGAGACTCGCTTCAAGACTTTGCCCGGGGTTGAGAAGCAAAATTTTTACCGGACTCGGAACGGCAATCCCTGTGCGTTGGGAGACCCAGACTTAAATTAAAAAACGCGACTAAGCATGTAGAGCGTTTGGCAGCGGACTGACGGACGCGGGTTCAAATCCCGCCGTCTCCACCATAATCACTTCTTAGGCCGCCTCTGGTTGGCCCTTTTACTTTGTAGTTCCATGTATCTATATGAAATTTAGGGTCTCGGACGATCTGAGACGATTTTGTAACAATCTAGCTTTTATACTCATAGTCTCAAAGTTCTAGATACAGATAACCGTTCCGTATGTTGGTTCTTTAAATTTGATTGACTTGCTCCCAACCTCCGAATTAGGTATTGATATCGACTGTTAATAGGTGACCTAAAAAATGTGTCCTGATGAATATAAATGATCTTCTTTTTGGAAAAATAAATGAGCGTTGACAATATTTTTGTAGTACTCGGGAATCAGTTGTTTCATCCAAATTTTTTAAAGGAAAAAAATTGTAATCATGTATTTATGGCAGAAGATTTCGGTCTATGCACATATCAGAAGCATCATAAATTAAAAATTTATTTATTCCTCTGCGCAATGAGGGAGTATAAAGAAGAGCTAAAGAGTCAGGGGATAGAAGTCTCTTATTTTACTCTCAACGAACGTGAAGATAAGCTGACCTATTGTGATTTTTTGGTAAAATTTTGTAAGGAAAAAAGCGTAAAAAATATTAATTGTTTTGAGATTGAGGATAGGTTCTTTGAAAAGCAAATGCTGAGTAGTTTCAAATCAGCGACGATAGATTTGAAGTTTCACAAATCACCAATGTTTATGTTTACTCGCGAAGAATTTCACTCATTGTATTCGGATAAGAAGGAAATACGATTAGGGAATTTCTATAAGATCGCTAGAAAAAATAATCAAATATTGTTGGATGATGAACAAAAGCCGTTGGGTGGAAAATGGTCCTACGATGACGAAAATCGGAAAAAAATACCCGCATCGGTCAATTTACCAATCTTTGACGCAGTCCCAAAATCAAGATATCACGACGATATTTTGGATTTAATAAAGAAGTATTTTTCAGAACATCCAGGATCCGTTGATAATATTTGGTTCCCGGTTACAAGAGCTGGCGCCTTAAACCATTTTGAGAAATTTGTTGAAACTAGGATGATGCAATTTGGACCATATGAGGATGCGATGGTGAACGGGGAGAATTTCCTGTTCCATAGCTGTATCAGTCCATTACTCAATATCGGGTTACTCACGCCTCGTGAGGTGATTCAAATCATCTCGAATGAATTTGTTCAAAGGAAACTTCCACTCAATTCGGTTGAGGGCTTTATCAGACAGATTTTAGGTTGGCGTGAATTCATTAGAGGAATTTATCAACTGAAGGGGGCCGAACAAGAGAAAAGTAATTATTTCAATCACAAGCGTAAGCTCTCGAACACGTGGTATGACGCCAAAACTGGAATTTTCCCGCTCGATGATTGCATTAAAATGGCTCTCGCAGATGGATACAATCATCACATTCCAAGACTGATGGTAATATGCAACATTATGAACATGAGCGAAATTGATCCTAGCGAGATATACAGATGGTTCATGGAAATGTACATAGACTCAAGTGACTGGGTAATGGTTCCGAATGTATTTGGTATGGCTACCTTTGCGGATGGCGGAATTATGTCCACCAAACCCTACACATGTAGTTCGAACTACATTTTAAAAATGAGTAACTATAAAAAAGGTGAGTGGTGTAACGCAGTTGATGGTCTTTATTGGCGCTTTGTGGAAAACAATCGAAATCTGTACGAGAGCAACATAAGACTTTCCTTCCAAGTACAAATGCTCAATAAGATGGATCCTTATAGAAAAAAAACGATATTTGACGCGGCAGAAGAGTTTATTTCAAAAAACACAAAATAAAGGTCTGAAATTCAATTTCGTATGCAGGTCTCGATAGCTTTAATAATTCCATTTTTAAATTATTATATATTTTTGATCCCTGCGGTTTTATTAACCATCGGTGAGTAGCGAAATGAGTTGTGTATTTAAAAAAATGTAGAGTAAGTGGGAGTAAATAAAGTCTTTCGCAATTGGAGGAAATTTTGTTCGATATAATCATTTGTGGCGGGGGCTTGACTGGCACTGTAGCTGCGTTAGCTTTTTCTAAAAATAATTTTTCTGTTGCAGTTATAGACCCAAAAAAATTAGCCGGAAGTGATCAGAAAAATGGAAAGACTAAAAGATTAATTGATTTTAGGTCTACCGCTCATTTGGAAGGGGCAGTGCACTATTTGGATAAGTTGGAAGTTTGGAAGAGACTAAGCAATTATTCATGTCCACTAGAGACCTTATCGATTATGAACGTTAATGGCGGCAATACACCTCGCGAGCAAGAGACAAAAACAATTTTTCGAGCATCTGAAATCGGGAAAAAACAATTTGGATTCAATGTCCCTATTGAAAAAAGTTGGCAAATTCTTGCGGATGCCGTGTTAAAGGAAGAACGAATATCGACATTCTCAGGAAAAGAACTACAGTCTTATAGTGTGCAAGGCGCTTTAGTAAACGTAACTTTATCTGACGGTCAAAGAATCACCTGCCGACTCCTCGTTGGGGCCGATGGCCATCTCTCCAAAGTTCGTAAACTAGCTCATATTTCGACTATATCAAAGACTACAGGTCAAATAGCTTTGACTTTTAACATCCACCATGAAAAGCCACATCAGAATACTTCAACGGAAATATATGTTGATGGTGGACCCTTTACAATTGTTCCTTTGAGACAAAAGACCGAAAGCCATCAATCGGCAGTTGTGTGGATGCAGAAATTTGAACGAGCTAATCAACTGTTACGATTAAAAAATATAGAGTTTAAACAGGAGGTTCAGAAATGGTCGCGGAATATTGTTGGTGAAATTAAATCGGTGTCGAAAGTCACCTCCAAACCGGTAGGGCTGAGTATCGCTAAGCAAATTGTCGCAGAGCGTGTTGCTTTGATTGGCGAAGCTGCACATACTTTGCCACCAATTGGTGCACAGGGTTTTAATTTAAGTATTAAGGATATCTCTGCACTAGAATCACTGACTGGGGCAGAACCTTCAAAAATAGGGGAAAAATATATGCTCCGGCAGTATCAACGTACTAGGCTCCCAGATATATTTTTCAAGGCGGGTGGCGTAGGGTTTTTAAATCAACTTGCATTATCAGAAAGCTCCGCTTTGCAGCATTTCCGCGCGCTAGCATTAAGCTCATTCGAAGGTTCGCATATACTGAAGCACGGTTTAATGCGGCTAGGTCTAAATTAAAAGTACTAGATCCCAAGGCATGGTTCCTGGATAAAGAATTAGTTAATGGGCGGCTATTCATCACATAACGGCCAAGCTCTTACATGAGGGTAAAAATGATGAAAAATAAAACTGAATCGCGTCTGGTGTCCGATAGCTTAGGGGAAATTACGCTACCGCCAAACGTTCTTTATGCGGCCCAGACGCAGCGAGCGATAGAAAATTTCCCAATAAGTGGCCGTCGAATGCCAAAAAATTTTATTCAAGCCCTAGTTCTCATCAAGAAAGCTGCCGCAACCGCAAATATTCAGCTCGAGCAAATACCGCCTAACTTCGGTCATGCGATTGTAAAGGCTTGCGATACCCTTCTAGAGCATCCTCGCCTTATGGAGCATTTCCCTGTTGATATCTTCCAGACGGGATCTGGCACCAGCTCAAATATGAACGCGAATGAAGTTTTAGCCTCTCTTGCTTCTGATATATTAAATGAGCCAATTGACCCTAACGATCATGTTAATTGTAGCCAGAGTAGTAATGATGTTATTCCCACCGCGATTCATGTTAGCTGTGCGATTGCGCTGCATTCAGATCTAATACCAGCACTAAATTATCTTTCTTCAGCCATATGCAAAAAGGCCAAACAGGTCGGCCATTTTGTAAAGACGGGAAGGACGCATCTTATGGATGCTATGCCGATCCGCTTTGATCAGTGCATGAGTGGGTGGGCAAATCAAATAGACAATAATGTGGTTCATCTTAAAACCTTGCAAAATAGTCTCCAAGAACTCTGCCAAGGTGGAACAGCGGTAGGGACAGGTGTAAATGCGCCAGCTGAGTTTGCAATCCAATTTATCGAAAACATCTCAAATCTAACCGATTTGAATTTTAAATCTGCTCCTAATTTTTTTTCGCAAATGGGGTCCCAAGATGTTGCTGTTTCTGTATCTGGAGGTCTTAAGACTACAGCGGTATCTTTGATGAAAATTTCTAATGATTTACGGTGGATGAATTCCGGTCCACTTTCTGGATTAGGTGAAATCGAATTAGAGCCACTTCAACCAGGGTCGTCAATAATGCCGGGGAAAGTTAATCCAGTGATTCCAGAGGCTGCTACCATGGTATCGGCGCAAGTGATTGGAAACGATTCGACTATTACTATTGCTGGTCAATCTGGAAATTTTGAATTAAATGTTATGCTTCCGCTCATCGCGAGTAACCTCCTCGATAGTATCCAGTTGCTTACCAACGTAAGCCACCTGTTAGCGGACAAAGCGGTGACCTCGTTTAGCGTGAATCAGGAAAAAATAGAAGAAACGCTAGCCCGTAATCCAATTCTAGTAACGGCCCTTAATCCCATAATCGGATATGCGAAATCGGCAGAGATAGCAAAACAAGCTTATCGAGAAAACCGCCCTATCATTGAAGTGGCTTCTGAAAATACTGATCTTTCGCAAGATGAATTGAATAAGCTGTTAAATCCAAAATCCCTTACCTAAAGCGGAAGACTTTGATTTTTGTATCAGATACGGTTTTTAAAAAATGGCAACCAGACGTCAAATCGACTTTTAATAAATTTCAAAAATAGATTCTGCTCGATTAATTTTTTCACTACTTTTTATTGATCTTATTTAAGTAGCTACTATTGAACTACATAATACGAGGTTGATTCCATCATCTTTTCTTTTATTATTTCCGGATTTTAAAAGCTTGTTTTCTGTCAGGGAAACAAGTTCGGCAAATCTCACAAATACGTCCGTCGCAACCCCGAGCGGAGCAAAACTCGCGACCATAAAAAATTATTTGTAAATGCAACTTATTCCAATGAGTTTTTGGAAACGCAGATTTTAGGTCTCGTTCTGTTCTAGAAACGCTACTCCCCTTTTTAGTTAGTCCCCATCTTTGAGCTAATCGATGAATATGGGTATCTACTGGAAATGCAGGAAAGCCAAAGCCTTGGGACATGACAACACTTGCGGTTTTGTGTCCAACGCCAGGAAGAGCCTCTAAGTCCTCAAAAGTATTTGGGACCTGTCCATCATATTTCTGAACGAGAATTTTGGATAGTTCTAGAATGGCTTCTGATTTTTTTGGTGCGAGACCGCAAGGACGGATGATTTTGTAGATTGTTTCTAGTGGAATATCGATCATCGCAAATGGTGTATTCGCCTTTTCAAATAAATTAGGAGTTATTTTATTTACACGCTCATCTGTACATTGAGCGCTAAGTAAAACAGCGATTAAAAGCTCGTAAATATTATTGTGACCAAGTGGTGTTGGCGTTTCAGGATACAGTTCATTCAAACGCTTTAAAATATAATCAACACGTTCTTGTTTTAACATTTTTTATGATCCCGGCGAAAAAATTTGAAATTCTATAAAAAAGTACAGATTCTCCTCTATCTTGACTCACATTTTTAGTCAAAATTGACCTAGAGTTTTTCCAGCGCACTCGAACTTGTTATCTTTTAACAGCGTAGGAAAATTTGTTTTCATCAAATAAAGTTTGGTTTCCTCTTAGTAGTCTCACAGATCTAGCCATAACGTGGTCAGGGTAATATGATATGCATAGAATAATACAGATAGCCCCAAGTTTTATTTACGATCATGGTTTAGTGCGGTTGGAACAGAAAATTAAAGTCTGCTGGTTTCGCATGGACTGCCAGTCATGCTGATGAGGGAATAATGAAGAATCCGAGAACCATACTCATAGATAGCAATCCCGGAAGGAACTCCCAAACATTTGGCATTGCGCGGGAACTAGGTACCGACCTAGATCTAATCCATGAACCTTCCGTTGGAGTCGTCGGTAATAAAGGTGATTCCCAGTGCTACATTGGCGTGATGCATAAAGTAAATGTTATTCATGATGCACTCAGAGATCGTGTAGGGACGGCCCCCGGGCAGTTACGAATGCGTTTAGTTCAACCGGAATTCACTGTGGCTACCTCTGATGGAATCCGTAATGGTACTAAAGAAATGCGTTATTCATTAATTGGCCGAGAAGTCACAAATGACGCGCTTACGGAGCATTTGAGTGCGTCTGGCCTAGAGGGGACTATTGCGGTAGTTGCTTGTGATAAACCTCCAGTCGGTACCTTAGCAGCCATGCTCGAGCACAATCGACCCGCAATCATCATGTCAGATGGATCTATCAGGCCCGGTGTTGATTCAGTAACTGGCGAAACTATTGATCTGATAACCGCCTATCAATTAGCGGGTAGCGAAGATGAAGAATTAAAACGTCGGATCGCTAAGGAAGCATGTCCAGGCTTTGGTAGCTGCGGCGGCATGTTTACGTACAACACGATGCAGACATTTATCGGAGTGGTGGGAATGGAGCCACTCCATATGATTTCACCAGCGTCCCAAGATATTTGTCGTACCTCTGAATTTCCAAATCAGTTGATTGATTACCTTGTCGGTTTGATGAGCAGAAATATACGGCCGCGAGATATTGTTACCCGTGACTCCCTCAGGAATGCAATTATTGTAGCGATGTCTGTTGGCGGATCGACAAATGTTCTTCTTCACGCTCCCGAGTTGGCGCGTGCAGCTGGATTCAAAAATTTTGCAAAAGATATTATGAGTCCAGAGGAATTCAATTATCTTTCAAAGCATGTAATCCCTGTAGTCGTGAATGCGCGGCCTTTCGGGGCCTACTCTATGGTAGATATCGATAGCAAGGGCGGAGTGCAAGTGATCGTAAAAGAGTTGCTAGACGCTGGACTCCTCAACGGTAGCACTTTGACATGTACTGGTGAGACGCTAGCTGAGCAGATCGAGCGCCTTGCCCCACCAATACCGGATGGTGATGTAATTTTCAGTGTGAATAAGCCATTTAAGGAGACCGGAGGATTGCGAGTTTTGGGGGGCAATTTGTCACCAGAGTTCAGCGCAGTCCTCAAATTGGCAGGCGTAGAGGGAGGGTTGGAAAACAATATCTTCCATGGTAAGGCCAAGGTTTTCAATGGCGAGCAGGAACTACTGGAAGCGTTGGACATGAAGAGTGAGCAGTTTGAAAACTTCGATATGATTATAGTGCGCTACGAGGGACCCTTTGGGGCCCCAGGGATGCCGGAAATGTTGGATTCTACGTCTCGAATTACTGCCTTGTGTAGAGAAAGAAATATAGTTGTTGGACTTATGACGGATGGAAGATTTTCTGGTGGATCCGTTGGCTTGGTGATTGGGCATGTTGGTCCTGAGGCAGCGGCCGGGGGCCCTATCGGTCTTATCGATAACGGTGACGATATAATAGTTGACTTGAATACAAATGAGTTGAACTGCAGCCAGCTAGCGGATGAATCAATTTACAAGAAACGTAAAGAAAATTGGGATAGTGTTGTGCATAAGAATGACGGTATCCATCCGTCTGTTGGCGATATTGATTCTCGGCTTTTGAATCGTATGCGCTGTTCAGCGGTATCTGCTGTTTTTGGTGCAGGCATGCATCCTAATCGGGAAGTGTGGGTAAAAGACCCCCGGGATGCGCAAATTTCTGAATTTAAACCGCGAAATAAATTTAGGTAACACTCATTTATAATCAACTCCCTGACATTTCCTCACACCATTGTTTTGAATAATAAAATTACCTCGAAAAAATGAAATTTCAGTTAGGTGCCATAAACCGTGTGGGTAAGGTTGGCTGACTACTAAGCGACTATCTTCACCACAAAATGATGTCACTTTTCAGTGGCCGTTAAGAAGCTATTGAAGTTATGATTCTTGAATGACATCAGGTGAGTGTGCACTTTGAGTCCCCTACGTCCCTCCGCAAACCATAAAAGTATAAATTTTTTTCAATTAGTTAGAGTCCTTTGATTGGCCAATCTACGAGATAAATATTCATCCTCAACAGCCCTTTTTGAAGCCGAAAACCCTTGACAACCAATTTTTTTAAAGAAAAATTTGGGAATCACATCCACTTATTGAAGTCATTCTATTTGTGCTACCTTTCGCCTCTTGAGCTTCTCGACAGAACATTTGCGGAGAAATGAAATGATGGATCTTACTGCGAGCGGCAGCTTGAAGGTTGCAACTGAGCTCTATCGGTTTATTACTGACGAAGCAATCCCCGGCACTGGCATTGATGCTCGTAAATTTTGGACTGCGATAGACGCCCTAATTCATGAGCTTGCTCCTGTTAATCGTGAACTGGTCGCCAAAAGAGACGTGCTACAAGAAAAAATAGATTCCTATCATAAGGCACGCAACGGTCAGTCCCACAATGCCGCTGAATATAAAGCGTTTCTCGAAGAAATCGGTTATTTGCTGCCTGAACCAGAGAACGTATCCGTAAACACGAAAAATGTTGACCCCGAAGTTGCAACCACTGCAGGACCTCAGCTTGTTGTCCCGTTAATGAACGCCCGTTATGCGTTGAATGCAGCTAATGCGCGTTGGGGGAGTCTCTACGATGCACTTTACGGGACGGATGTCATTTCCAACGACGGTGGTGCGTCTCCTGGGCTCGAATATAACCCCATCCGTGGTGAGAAAGTCATCACATTCGCGAAAACGTTCCTTGATCAAACCTTTTGTCTTATGAGTGGAACCCACGCTGATGCAACGTCTTACAAGGTTATAAGTGGTTCACTCAAAGTAAACCTTCCTACCGGACTTGTTGGATTGAAGAATCCCGAACAATTTGTCGGATATCAAGGCGATGAAGGTTCACCAACCTCAGTGGTACTTAAAAATAATGGTTTGCACGTTGAGATTCAATTTGACAAAGCAAGACCGGTCGGCAATTCAGATCCAGCCGGTATTGCCGACATGCTTATCGAATCAGCGTTGACCACCATCATGGACTGCGAAGACTCAGTAGCGGCTGTCGATGCTGAAGACAAGGTACTGGTATACAAAAATTGGCTCGGTCTGATGAAAGGTGATTTGACTGAGTCTGTGTTCAAAAATACAAAAAATATTGTTCGCCAACTCAACAAGGATCGTGTTTACAAAGATCCTGAAGGCGAGGAATTAACGTTGCCCGGACGTTCGTTGATGTTTATTCGTAACGTCGGCCATTTAATGACCAATGGAGCAATTCTAGACAAAAATGGCCTCGAGGTACCTGAAGGAATACTTGATGGCATCTTCACAACATTGATCGCAGTTCATGATCTTAAGCGTGTTAACAACAAAAATTCACGTGAAGGCTCTATTTATATCGTGAAGCCGAAAATGCACGGCCCAGAAGAGGTTGCTTTCACAAACCGTCTGTTTGGCGCGATCGAGGACATATTGAAGCTCCCTCGTCACACGGTGAAGCTAGGCATCATGGACGAGGAACGTCGGACAACTGTCAACCTTAAAGCCTGCATTAACGCGGCGGCTGATCGCGTTGCGTTTATTAACACTGGTTTTTTGGATAGGACAGGCGATGAGATGCACACCTCCATGCATGCCGGACCAATGATCCGCAAAGTGCATATGAAAAGAGCCACATGGATATCCGCATATGAAAATTGGAATGTCGACATTGGATTAGAATGCGGGCTTCAGGGAAAAGCTCAAATTGGAAAAGGTATGTGGGCGATGCCAGATCTAATGGCAGCGATGGTCGAACAAAAAATAGTTCATCCGCAATCGGGAGCGAATACCGCCTGGGTTCCTTCTCCGACCGCCGCAACTTTGCATGCTCTGCACTACCATCAGATTGACGTGCTTGCTGTGCAGAACGAGTTGAAAGGCAGTCGTCGGAATACGGTTGACGAAATACTCGAAATACCACTGCGCGAAAATCCAAACTGGTCACCCCAGGTGATTCAGCAAGAGCTAGATAGCAACTCGCAGAGCATCCTCGGTTATGTAGTTCGTTGGATAGATCAAGGAATCGGTTGCTCAAAGGTTCCAGATATTAACAATATTGGCTTGATGGAGGACCGAGCAACTCTTCGTATTAGCTCCCAAGCAATTGCGAACTGGTTGACGCACGGAATTACTAACGAGTCCCAAGTGCGAGAGACCATGGAGCGAATGGCCAAGGTGGTGGATGGTCAGAACGCAAGTGATCCAGCTTACCAACCGATGGCACCCCATTTTGATCAATCCATTGCTTTTAACGCCGCGCTCGATTTGGTTTTGAGGGGGGTAGACCAGCCAAACGGCTACACGGAGCCCGTCCTTCATCGTCGTCGTTTAGAGCTTAAACGAGAGTCTAGTAAAACTTGACACACCCTAGTGTGGGCGCATATTTATATCGCGCCCTGCCGGAGGGATCTATGACAAGAATCATAATACGATACTGTTTCATCGCATTGATCTGCATCATACCTATAACGATGCACGCTGCAAAAAGCCCGGAACCGGTCCAACAAGTCACTACTTTTGACACGTTCGAGCTACCTGAATGGTTTAAAGTTAGCTTCCTTGATCTGTCTGAAGACAACCTCGAGGCCGCGGAGTCAAACAAACATCTAGTTGTATTTTTTTGGCAAGATTTTTGTGCTTATTGTAAAGACACTATCGAGAAAAACCTTACCCAGCAATCCATCCGAGAGATGTTTGATCAACATTTTGATGTAGTTGCGCTGAACATTTGGGGCTCAAAAGAGGTTTTCGGGTTAGATGGTGAAACAACGACAGAAAAAGAAATAGCGCGCGCACTCGAGGTCCAGTTCACACCGACGATCATCTTTTTTGATTCAAACGGTAAGCCAGTTCTCCGACTGAATGGCTACGTATCGCCCGCAGAGATGGAAGTCGCGCTTACCTATGTGCATACCGAAAGATACCAGTCACAGACCATCTTTGAGTATCTGGCGGCCAACAAACCTCGGTCAGTAAATGCCTCTCTAAATTCTCAACCATTTATTCAGGGTGGCGCCAATCTAGATGTAGCGGGCCAACCAAAAGCGATACTATTTGAGCAGACGAACTGCCCAGACTGTGATCTTTTTCACCGCTGCGTATTGTCACTTAATGCAGTGAGAAATAGATTCAAACCCTTCTACACCGTGCAAATTGATATGTGGTCAAAAGCGCCTGTCATTACTCCGTCTGGTAATACGACCACGTCGCGCGATTTTGCCCGAGACCTGCAGATCAAGTATGCGCCCAGCTTAGTATTATTGGATACCCAGGATAACGAAATTATCCGCGTCGAATCGCAACTTAGGAGCTTCCATACAGAGGCTGTCCTTGAGTATGTCGCCCAAGGTGTATACCAGCACGAACCAAACTTCCAACGTTATATCGAAGAGCGTGGCGACATCATTCGGTCCAAAGGTGAACAAGGTAAAACTATAAGTACTCGCGATATATGTCCTGAACTATACAAGTAACATTCTAGGACCGCTGTGTGTATACTCTTGGACCGCGGCAGGGGCGCACAAGCTGAGAAGTACCCTTTGAACCTGATCCGGTTAATGCCGGCGTAGGAAGCCAATAGCAACAAGCCTTCTTTTTGTTGACCTACTGCGCGCAACTTTTGATCAGGAGGCAACAACATGCAAATCAAAACTTATCTTCAAATACTTGTCACCACGCTGTCACTGCTGCTGAGTTCAATGAGTCACTCTGCAAAAGACCAGATTACCGTTCTTTTAGATTGGTTTATCAACCCAGACCATGCGCCACTGATAGTGGCTGAACAGGCAGGGTTATTTGATAAAGAAAGTCTGGATGTAATTTTAGTAGAGCCCGCAGACCCTTCCTTGCCCCCCAAGTTGGCCGCCGCAAAAAAGGCCGATGTCGCTATCAGTTATCAGCCCTCATTGATGGTGGATCTAAACAATCAGCTTCCTTTGATGCGAATTGGGACGATCGTCAATAGCCCACTAAATTCATTGGTGGTTCTCGCTGACTCAGGGATTCAACGCATTTCTGACCTTAAGGGTAAAACAGTTGGATTCTCTGTCGGAGGCTTCGAGGACGCAGTTCTTGGAGCTATGCTGGAGTCCGAGGGTCTAACCCTCGATGACGTGAATCTGGTAAACGTCAACTTTGCACTGTCGCCATCTTTGTATGCTGGGAAAGTCGATGCCGTTATTGGTGCATTCCGAAATTTCGAACTGAACCAAATGGACATCGATGGCCGTCCTGGTCGTGCATTTTATCCCGAAAACCATGGTGTTCCCGCATACGAGGAACTCATTCTTGTTGCTCACCCAGACTACGCGGGAACCGACAAACTAGAGCGATTCCTTACCGTTCTTGATCAAGCGACACACATGATCATCAACGATCCGGAGACGTCCTATCGTTCATTTGTCAGTTTCCGGCCCGATGACTTGGACAACGAACTAAATCGCAGAGCCTGGCGTGATACGCTCCCAAAACTTGCTCGTGAAACTCGTCAAACTGATCCAAACTCATGGAATCAGTTTGCGCGTTTCATGAAGCACAGAGACCTTATTGATAATATTCCCGATCAAAAGACCTATCTCTTTCCTTAAGGAGCCCAATGAGCGCCGTCTTTAATACACTTGCCCCAGTCCTTGTGCTGGGGATGATCGGGTACGTTGCCACAAGGCTCGGCTTCTTCAGGAGTACTCATCGCGATGGTTTATCTAAATACGTCTTTGATTTCGCCGTTCCGATGCTGTTATTTTCGACCGTCGTTCAACTAAACCCGCCTAAAGTATCAACGATCAATTTATTCGCCAGTTATTACGTCCCGCTCGCGTTGGTGTTCATGGTGGGCTTGTTTATTGGTTGGCTAATACTTAAGCGTTCGGCCACTGAGAGCATAATCATCGGGCTCGGCGCCTCGTTTTCAAATACTGTCTTGCTAGGTATCCCCCTGATTCCCCGTGCGTTAGGTGAGGATGCTCTGTTCCCGCTACTACTTCTGATATCAGTGCATGGCATAACAATTTTTACAGCTGTGACAGTGGCTATAGAGATCGCCCGCCGCAGGGATAAGGGGCTTTTTAACCTGCCAAAGCAGGTGCTTCTGGGTCTTATATCCAATCCCTTGATCGTCAGTTTAGTAGCGGGCTTCTTGTGGAAACTAACAAACATCGGGCTCCATCCGGTTGTTGTCGATATGTTTCACCTCGTTTCCACCAGTGTAGTCCCAGCGGCCCTATTCGTTCTTGGAAGTTCATTAGCTAGCTATTCAATTTCTGGCTCGATCGGGCCCGCGGTTCTGATCACTATACTGAAAAACACTGTCCACCCAGGAGCTGTATTCTTCTTAGGTTCTTGGTTGGGTCTCAGCACGCTCTGGTTATCGGTAGCAACGATGTTGGCCGCCATGCCTACTGGCATGAACATGTACCTTTTTGCGAGTCGCTATCAGGTGTCACCGTCAACAGCGACATCCAGTATCTTTATTTCCACCATCTCCTCGATCGTTACGATTAGCATCGTTATCGTAATGCTCGAGAATGGTTAAGGTTCGATCAAAATCGCTCTAAAGTCGTTGACATTTGTCCCAGTCGGCCCAGAAACCACTGAACAATCCAAAGATTGAAAGAAAGTGTGCGCGTCTTGGCGGCGAAGGGCATCTCGATGATCGAGCCCAGCCGCCCTCGATCTTTCAAGGGTCTCGTCATCGATACAGGCTCCGGCAATTTCTGCGGCTCCGTCAACACCGTCGGTATCACAAACGATTGCGGAAATACCTCGGGCTCCGTCTAACGCATCAAGTAGGGCCAATGCGAAATGCGCGTTTGGACCACCGATACCGGTACCTGTCACCTTGACCGTGGTCTCACCCCCAGATAACAAGCATAGTGGCCGGTCCAATTTCTGATGACGCTGCTGCCATAGTGCTGCCTCTGCCATCACGCGAGCAATAGTTTCCGAATCACCTTCGATCGCATCGCCCAAGACCCAACAGTCCACCCCTTGCGACTCGATGAGCGACTTGGCGGCTCCTAACGATTGTGAAGGAGCAGCCACAATGGTGGTTTTCACACGTCGAAAGCAATCTGAATCAGGCGCTGGTGTTGCGTATTTCGCATCGTTCAGCCATGGCAAAAGCTCGTCAAGAATATCGATCTGGTGAAGGGCTAACACATCGATCGCATCTTGTTGATTCGTGTTCGCCGGAACGGTGGGCCCTGACGCAATAAACTCGGCACGGTCTCCGGGTACATCTGAAACTAGGAAATTCAATACCTGGCCTTGACACGCCTCTGCAAGCCGACCGCCCTTGACCAGCGAAAGTTGCTTACGCACTGTATTTAACTCCGAAATCGTCGCCCCGGACGACAACAGTGCCCGATGGGTTCGCATTTTGAGGTCTGGATCCATCGATGGCAATGGCGCTGACATCAGGGCCGAACCACCACCCGATATCAAACAAACTAGCCGATCCGACGGGCCGATTGCTCGTGCTAACTCAAATGCTTGTTCAGCAGCAGCGAGACTGCCTTCATTCGGAACAGGATGGGAGGCTTCGATAACATCGAGACTGGTATTTATTTTGTGACCCTTCGGAATGATACATAGCCCGTCAATCGCGCCGAGGCACTGGGCGGCAACAGCAGCTTGGTGCGAAGCAGCTTTTCCAACCACCAGAAACACTGTTCGACCCTCGATTGGCTCTAATTGGGTTAGGTGGGGGACGAGACAGCTAGCCTGAGCAGCGTGCACTGCTTGATCAAAGGCAGCTCTCAGCAAATTCTTTGGGCTCAAAGGACCCGCACCGATTGAGATTCGATGGTTTCCATTAACCCATCTCCGACAACACCGATCGCAAAAGCGCCGAATATCACGACTGCAAAAAAGAGCGCTAAAGACTCAATAGAGGACCAGAAGCCCAACAGATTTAAAGCATCCATAACCGCTAATGCGGCAGTGACAGGCACGATACAATCCTTAGACAACCCGACCGATTTCATACTAAGTTCATCCATCTCGACGACCATGCCATGCCAACCGTATACGTAACCATGACTCAGGAACTCTGCGAAGGGTTTTAGTTTTGACGTAATGAAAGCTAATGAACTTAGAAATTGTGACTAAACATAAAACCATTCAAGACGATAATCGCATCCCATCAGAATGCTAGCATCATGATAGTCGCAGCCATCAGGATTAACATAAGTGCAAACCCCGTATCGCCATGAGTTAGTTCTTTCAAGAACTTCATTTCATTCCTCCTGAAAAGCAAGTTTATACCAGACTTCGCAGAAAAAATTCAGTAATTGCAAAAGATTAATTCTTTGCCGATTAAAGAGAAATATCGAGTTTCAACAAGTTGTTGATTTGTTTCGGTTCTGATGATCTTTTGAATAAACTCATATTTATCCTTTTCCTCTTTCCCTATTACTCAGCGTGAGCAGAGATCGGCCAATGATAAGGACACTGATCGGTGAGATGGGTCCAAACATCTAAGAACTAGTGAAGAAAGCAGATACAAAAAGGCCCGGTCTCCCGGGCCTTCCACAGCTAAATGTCGTTCTCGATGAGCTTTCTAGTCTCGATCGAAATTGAGCGGGATTTTAAAGCCTCGGGTAATTCCCGATACAGTTCGATGTGCAATAAACCATGTTCGAGGTGCGCACCTTTAACGTAAACATGGTCCGCCAACTGGAACTTACGCTCGAAGCTTCGTGTCGCGATACCACGGTGCAGAAACTTCTGTCCCTCTTCCGACTCCGACTTTTCTCCGGCAACAGAGAGCTCATTTTGCTTGGATTCGATTGACAACTCATCGTCAGTGAATCCAGCCACAGCCATCGTGATCTGATACTCATCATCACCGGTTACTTCTATGTTGTAGGGCGGATACCCAGCACTTTCGAGACGATTCGCATTCTCAAGCATGCTTGCCAAACGATCGAAGCCAATGGCGGTACGATATAAGGGTGAAAGGTCTACTGTCATGTGATCCTCCTAAAGCGATCAAATTTTGTGCTCTTCTTAACGACAGAGCAGTTTACTTGTGGAACCCGTTATGGCATTCCCAAGGTTATTTTATGATCACTTCAGGATTTTTCAAGCTTCGGGATTTAGACGCCTTTCTCGATTTTTACCGGTCAGATAATAGAGGATGGGAACAACGAACAGAGTCAGTATCGAACTGAAACCAAGACCCCAAACAATTGCCGTGGCGACTGGACCCCAAATTAGTGAGGAACCACCGAGCCCGGCGGCCAAGGAAAATAATCCAGCGATCGTTGTCAACACAGTGATTACGATTGGTACGACTCTCCTTCGCCCAGCGTACAAAGTCGCATGTTTCAAGCTCATCCCCGAAGTCAAGCGATCGTTTGCTGCACTGATTAGGACGATCGCAGAATTTACTGCAATCCCAGATAACGCGACTACTCCGTATAAGGTGTACAGAGACAATGGATTACCAGTTACGGACAAGCCCAAAACTACGCCGGTAAATGCAAGCGGTACCGTCACCAGAATCAGTAATGGCTGGCCGTAACTTCTAAACTGTGTTCCCAGAATGAGATACATCACTCCAATCCCAAACAAAAACAAGATACCTATAGAATCTAAGCTTTCCTGAATATCATCTAGTTCACCCGAGAAATCCAAATTCACGTTCGGGTAAGATGATTGGAATTGAGCCCAGGCTTCCATTACTGCCTGATTGGCGCTCAAGGTATCGGTCAGCTCCGAATTAATATCTGCCTCTACGGTAATAGTTCGTCGGAAATTATAGTGTCGAATGGTAGCAAGTGCCGGTGACCGCTCGGCATCAACAAGCTCACTTAATGAGATCATCTCTCCTGAAAGTGTTGGCAACTGCACTGCTAACAACTTCGAGGGCGAAGAGAACTGGCCATCGGCAGCCACGACTCGGATATCAACGGTCTCTCCTTGATCCTGAACAGATTGAACGATCTCACCATCCACGAGAATCCGAATATTCCGAGCGATAATTTCTGGACTAATCCCAGATCGCGCAACTTGGTCAGGTTCCAGCTTAAGTTGCAATGCAAGCCTGCCATCTTGCGCATCATCAACAATATCCTTGATACCCGGGGTCTGACCAAGAATACTTCTAACCTTGTTAGCAGCTGAGCGGAGTTCCGCGAACTCAGAACCACGTACTTTAATGGAAATGGGCTTCGCCGAGGGTGGTCCACCAGCCAACTCCAGAAAAGTGACATTTGAGGGACCAGGCACCTGAAGGACAGCCTCTCGCATGCTGTCAACAATCTCTGAAACCTCTCGTCCGTTCGGGTTTAAGCCAACTAGCACCTGACCTCTGTGACTTCCACGTAGCGGCTCCGTTTCCGTGAATTGCTGACCAGCGTAAGTGACAATTCCTCGCGCTTCATTGGTTCGTAGATTAGACCGAACGACTTGCTCAACCGCGAGCGCTAGGTCAAGGGTTCGCTCAAGTTGCGTGCCTGACTCTGTTTCGATATTGACATAGAAAACCCGGATTGGATCAGATGCAAAGAAATCTGCTCGAATTTTACCACTCGTTAACAATCCAACCGCGCCACTAAAGGCGATTCCAGAAATCGCGAGTGTCACGATCGGGCGCCGCATCGCACGTATCAACAAATGGACATAGATATGCCTGATACTGCGATTAAGCCGGGTACGGAACCGCTGCATCCGGCCTTTACGATCCATGGTTACGCCAGAGCCGAGCACGTGGCTGGGGAGCATCCAAAATGCTTCTATCAAACTGATCAACAGAGCGATCGAGACCACCAATGGAATAACCATCATAAATTTACCGAGAATTCCCGGTAGTAGCATCAAAGGCAAAAACGCGGCGACGGTGGTCAATACAGCAGCTGTTACTGGTGCTGCCGTCTCAGATAAGGCGTCAATCACTGCATCAATTCCAGCGAATCCGCGCTCAAGTCGGTAGTAAATCGCCTCAACAACAACTACTGCATCATCAACCAACATACCCAGCGCAATGACGACCCCGAGCAGTACCGTAACGTTCAGTGTCTGATCTATCCCTTGCAAGATCCAGAAAGTACCCGCTAGGATGAAGGGAATACCGATCGCGGTAAGTGCCGCGATTTTAATCCCCAGAAATATCCAAGCGACAATTAGGACCAAGATCAAACCGATCAAAGCATTATTTTGCATGATCGTCAGGGCTTTCCGAGTAGGAATTGTTTGATCGTCAATTAAAACAAGCCTAGTACCTGTCACGGACTCAAGTTCATTTCTGGTACTGATATAAGCCTTCACTTCATCGACGAGTTCGAGGGTATTGGCTCCCTCGGCTTTCATGACGGCCAACAGCACAGCCGGTGAGCCTCTATAACGAACGAGTTCCGACCGCTCCGCCTGTGTGCGAGTGACACGGGCGACATCACCAATTCGCAGGCTGCCGTCTAGTCCTAAAATTGGAAAACGATTTAAATCAAAGGCATCTGTTGATTTACCCTTTAACCTTACCAGCCAGTTAGATCCTGCAACGTCTAGCTCGCCTGCAGCCAAGTCCCGAAAATAAGTTTGTACGGTTCTAGCTATATCGGATGGCGCGAGCCCAAGCGCGGCAAGCCGTGTGGCATCAAATTCGATCCTAATCTCTGGATCAGCCATCCCTTGGGAATCAATTCGATCGATAAGTTCGCGGCGTTCTAGTTCTTTCTCGATCAGAACCGCCTGCTCACGAAGACTGTCGTCATCACCGGACCCAACCAGCACCATAGTTGCCGCAGGAAACGCATTCGACGAGGTAATCTCAATAAATATTGGATCACCTGCTTCCTCGGGAAAACTACCCTCCGCTGCATTAACTTCACGGCGCAGATCACCCAGCCGGCGCTCGAATACATTCTCTGGAATGTCCTCAAAACGGACCAGAATCGAAGCCAACCCTTCTCTTGAATAACTGGACACAAAATCGAGGTTGTCGACTCTTTGGATCGCCTCTTCAATTGGGTCGGTAATCCGACTCTCTACATCGAGCGCAGCGGAGCCAGGCCACGCTACTGTGATAACTATCCAATTAAAGTTAATCGTTGGATCTTGCTGCCGAGGCAGTGACCAATAGGCGAGAACACCCATAGCCAAGACCAAAATAAAAGTGAGGTTTGTGAGTACTTTGTTGCCGATCAGTAATCGTGCAATTCCGATCATTGACGAATCACCAATTGATCACCCTCACGAGCCTTGAAGCGGCCTTCCTTGATCAAAAGTGTCCCCGGATCAAGATCTGTCACATCTACTGGTTGGCCGAGTGTCGCGTTTGTCCGGGCGATAAATTTAGCTCGCTCCTCGTTAGCAACCATGATTCCAAGGGTGCGATCTCGCTCCACAAGGAAATCTGCCGGAAGTACCATCTTTTTCGAGCGTATTCGAAGCACACCTGGTACACCAGGATCGATAGTTTCAACTGACTTAAACCGGAGTAATCGCGTGCCAGTTCCGGTATCTACTGCACCGCTCTCGGCAAGTATTTTCACAGGTATTTCCAAGTTCTGAACAATAAATGAAACGTTCTGCTGGATATCCGCCACGTAGTCAAACGGAATTCGCGCTCTGATATCGAAGGCTTTCGATACAATTTCGAGGATAGGATTGCCAACAGATACTCGTGTTCCTACAGAAGCGAGTTGCTCAACAATCACCGCATCGAAGGGTGCTTTTACCTCGCATTTGGAGACCTGCAAGTTAGCTTCCTTCAATGAAAGACGTTTTGACGCTAAACCTATGATCGCCTGTTGTAATTCTTTGGCTCGGGTATCTTTCAGTTCTTCACTAGCAATATTGGTTTCTGCCAGTTTAGCGATACGAGCTGATTGCCGCTCGCTGAATTTTAATTGCACCTCAGCCTGTTTAACGTCCTGAGCAGCGAGATCCCGACGTAGTTTGGTATCTCTGCAGTCAAGCCGAATTACGGTTGATCCTTTTGCTACCTCGTCACCAGGACGCAGACTAATGGCGACGATTTCTGCAGAAATACCGGCCGCTAATAAACTCCTTTCGATGGGCACGACATTCGCAGGAAAATCAGAAGCAATATTTTCCTGTAACTCAACCAAAGGCGCGACAGTCACGTACACACTATCTGAGGCGACTGCTGTACTAGCAAAATAGAGAGAAACTAAAAATAATTTACGCAACCGCATCATAGGACGCCTTTTTGCA
>PBZM01000008.1 GCA_002731015.1 Gammaproteobacteria bacterium | reverse complement strand
GGATAATTGTTGATGATGCTATTGTAGTCGCTGAAGATACTCTGACTCTGTATCAATCAGGGCAAGCACCTCTAAATTCTGCCTTGACGGGTTCAGAGCGCATGCTCGCACCTGTGGTTTCATCGAGCCTCACGACGATCGCTGCCTTTACACCGCTTTTGTTAGTTGGTGGTGTAATCGGATCGATCCTGAAGGACATCCCAATTATAGTAATTTGTGTGATCGTTGCTTCTCTAATCGAGTGCTTTCTAATTCTTCCCGGTCATTTGCAACAAAGCCTCAGCCGCGGACACCGAAATAGCGAAGGTAGAATACGAAGAGCGTTAGATCGAGGCTTCCTCAAATTTCGAGAAAACGCCTTCAGACCGTTTGTGAGAGTCATTCTTAAAGCTCCAGCATTAACCCTGATCACTGCATTAACAGTATTTATTCTATCCGTAGGACTGATTTCCGGTGGACGGGTCAAATTTACCTTCTTTCCATCGATTGACGGCACCACCCTTTGGGCGGGAGCACAATTCACCGCCGGAACCACCCCTGAGGATGTCGATCGATTTCTAGAACACCTTGAGGAGACAGCAAAAGCAGTGAACAACAAATTTGAGGGTACCGTTATTCGCCATACCTTGATGCAACACAGACAACTCTCGGGACCTGGAGTACGGGGAGAGACAGGCGATCATTACGGGACACTGAAAGTAATACTGACCAGTGAGCTGGACGGACCACCCAATAACGTCGTAATCAATACATGGCGACAAACAATCCAGTTACCGGCAGGTATCGAGAAATTCTCTATCCGCCAAGCAAGAGGCGGCCCTCCATCGAAGCCTATTGAAATCAAACTTACCGGCGGTAATGCTGAAACTTTAAAGGCAGCATCACTGGAAATCCAAGATATCTTGCAGCGCTACCCGGGCGTTTCGAACATTGATGATGACCTCCCGTTTGGTCCCGAACAGTTAGTAGTAAGTTTAACGCCTCAAGGCCGAAAACTAGATCTGACGTCACAACAGTTAGCTCGACAACTCAGAGGTGCCTTTGAAGGTCGAACGCTCCAAACCTTTTATGAGGATGGAATTGAAGTAGATGTACTTCTCTCGTTATCCGAATTGGAGCGTGACCGATTAGCAACTCTGGATAAATTACCAATCATTACAGCCTCAGGAGCCACTGTCTCGCTGCCTGTCGTCGCGACATTTGAATCAAAAAGAGGACTCGATAAGCTACGGCGAACGGATGGTCAAATGAGTATTGTTGTGAGCGCTGATGTAAATAGTTTAACCGCTAATGCTTCCGAAATTCTCTCCAATATCCGTGCCACGGAGCTACCAAAAATCACAACAAAGTTCGGATTGAAATCTAGTATTCAAGGCCGTGCCCAAGATCGCGAAGAAACATTCGCGGATATGAAAGTAGGTGTGTTGGTGGCATTGGCCATGATCTATATTATTCTTGCGTGGGTTTTCTCCAGTTACTCTTGGCCGTTTGCAGTATTAATCGCCATTCCCCTCGGCTTAACCGGAGCGATTGGTGGTCACTGGTTGATGGATCTTGATCTCACTGTCCTGTCTTTGTTTGGGTTTTTCGGCTTATCTGGCATTGTGATTAACGACTCAATCGTATTGGTAGACACCTACCGACGACTGATTGATACCGGTGAAGATCATATGGAGGCCATTATTAAAGCAAGCTGTCTACGTTTCCGCGCTGTATTATTGACATCCTTGACTACGATTGCAGGACTGACGCCTATCCTCTTCGAAACTTCACCCCAGGCTCAATTCCTGATTCCAATGGCGACAACCATCGTTTTCGGTCTCGCATACGGAACCATTCTTGTGTTGATGATCGTGCCCTCAGTTCTTAGCCTTATTGAACGAAATCGTAGTCAAACAAAGTTCGGGCATTTGCATAGCTCAACTGCTCAAGAGCCGACAAGCTAATCTCGAGGTCTAACGCGAGAGATTGTCCGATGATTGGTAAAAATTCAGGAGAACTCTGATTCATGCCAGCCAGAGGAAGATCTGGAGCATCCGTCTCAAAAAGCAATCGGTTACGCGGCATCGCGCGAAATACTTGCAATGCCTTCGGTCGCGGCGTACGCATCAGAACACCACTAGCGCTTAAATATCCGCCCATTGCCAAATAATCAGCAGCTATATTCTCAGANCCTGAAAATGCATGAATTACNAAACGACTGAGACCGACTCGTTTGAGCGCTGAAATCACCTCAGAATGAGCTTTAACCGCGTGAATAATGACTGGCCGATCCAGTTCTTTGGCAAGAGCGAGTTGTCTCTCAAAAACCTTCTTCTGTAACTCGCGGTTTGGCATTTGTGGCCTAAAATCAAGCCCTATCTCCCCAATCGCACAGCGTGGATTCTTGCGCAAATAGCTTTCAAGCAGAGACACCCAGTCAGACGTCTGTTCCGCACAGCGGGGGTGCAACCCAAAAGCTAAATTTGACGTTCGACCCACAAGCCAATCCCACTGATCGGGGTCGGTCCCTGTTGCAATAAATTTGACCGCTGCCGCGGTTGCCGCTTGATGCACTGATTCAGATGGGGCATGCATCAACTCTAGATGAACGTTGATATCAACCCACATCGATCAATGCTCTCTGGTTTCCATGAACTCAACGTCTGGCCAACGCTCTTGCATGAGATGCAGATTCGCTCGCGATGGTGCTAAATAAGTCAGGTGTCCGCCGCCATCGTCAGCGAGATTTTCGTAGGCTTTCTTTTTGAAGTCAGCAAATATTTTTGGGTCACGGCATCTAACCCAGCGCGCTGTGTAGATGTTGATTTGGTCATAAATAGCTTCAGCTTTGTATTCGTCCAGTAAACGAAACGCGACTACATCAAACTGCAAAACCCCAACAGCCCCGACAATTAAGGCATTATTTTTATGAGGCATAAATACCTGAGTAGCACCCTCTTCCGATAATTGGGTTAATCCTTTCTGTAACTGTTTGGTTTTAAGAGGGTCTTTTAGACGAACACACCGAAATAGCTCAGGCGCAAAATGCGGGATTCCGGTGAACTGCAGATTTTCACCTTCGGTGAACGTATCTCCAATCTGAATCGTTCCATGATTATGAAGGCCTAGAATATCTCCAGGATATGCCTCATCAGCCGTAGCACGATCACCAGCCAGAAATGTTACGGCGTCCGAAATCCTCACATCCTTACCGATTCGCGTGTGTTTTATCTTCATACCCTTTTTATAAGAACCAGAGCAGACACGTAAAAAGGCGATACGGTCGCGATGTTTAGGGTCCATGTTCGCCTGAATTTTAAACACGAATCCACTAAACTTCTCCTCAAACGGTTGCACTTGGCGTGTTTCTGTTTCTCGGGTGACGGGCTTTGGTGCAAAATCCACAAAATCATTTAGCATCTCGCGGACGCCAAAATTACCCATCGCTGTACCAAAAAATACTGGCGTTAGGTCACCGGCCAAAAATCGTTCGACCTCAAACTCAGGAGTCGCTTCTCTGACTAGTTCAATCTGATCTGAAAAATCTTGCCACTCGCCCCCCAAGAGTTCACGCGCCTCGTCGGAATTTAATCCCCGAATCTGGATATCGTCAGGAATACGACCGCCTTGACCTTTGGCATACACATGGATGACATCGTTACGAAGGTGATATACCCCTTTGAAATGCGGCCCCATCCCAATGGGCCAAGTGACTGGCGTCACATGGATTTTTAGGATGTCTTCGACCTCATCGATTAACTCGATTGGGTCCCGAATATCACGATCCAACTTATTAACAAATGAAACAATCGGTGTTGTTCGTAACCGACAAACTTGCATCAACTTAATTGTTCGATCTTCAACACCCTTAGCACCATCGAGCACCATTAGTGCCGAGTCGACTGCAGTTAGTGTTCGATAGGTATCCTCCGAAAAATCCTCATGACCAGGAGTATCTAGCAAGTTGACAATGCGGTCCCTGTATGGGAACTGCATCACGGATGTTGTCACCGAGATACCACGTTCTTGTTCCATCTGCATCCAATCAGAGGTTGCGTGCCGAGATGCTTTTCTAGCTTTGACCGTGCCCGCCACCGAGATCGCATTCCCAAACAACAACAGTTTTTCTGTCATCGTAGTTTTCCCGGCGTCTGGGTGCGAAATGATTGCAAATGTGCGGCGGTTTGCACCTTCCTGTTCAATTTTATTCACATTAAATCTCGATCGATGTTGTGGGCGCGCAGTCTATAGGAGTGTTTTAAAAACACCAAACCTTATCTGATCCGAACGTATCGGCCGGGCGCCCTCTCAATTGCGGCTCGGATACCACCACCTGTTTTAGGAGGTAAAACAGGTTCACCCACTCTATCAGTCAGGAAATCGTGCCACGTCATCCACCAGCTCCCGGAGCGAAATTCTGCCAATTGTTTATTAGTTAAATTATCAGTATTAAGTGCAAAGTGGTTATATTTCGGCTTATTTGGGTGGTTAACTACGCCCGCATTATGACCACCCTCACCCAAGACACACAGAGGAGTTGATCCAAACTGATTCGCGGCTTGCATCACACTCTGCCACGGGCTGATATCATCTCGTTCAGCGCCGAACAAGAAGACCGGGCAGTCAATAGTGGACAATTGGATACGCTGACCTGCTAGTTCGAAAGGTGTCTCCTTCACCAACACATTTTCAAAATACAACTTTTCTAGAATCCACAACACAAGAGAAGCGGGAGTCCGCGTTCCATCGCCAAGCCAGTGCAGTAAGGGATTGGGCTGAGCCCGCTGCCCCAAGATGTATGAATTGAGCATACGCTCAAATATCAAGTCATGCGGCCGAAGGCCCGCAAAAATACGAAGCAAAAGTTCGGCTGGCAGGTATCCTAGGTCGTTCAGTGGTTTACGGAACGATTCAATGCTTTCTTCAGAGACCAAATTACCGAGAGGACCAGACTCTTTGTAGTCCAGCAACGTCGCTAGTAGAGAAAGCGATGAGATTCGATCTTCACCACGTGCCTTTAACCATGCCGCCAAGATTGCTGAAACAACGCCTCCAGCACAATAGCCCACAACCTGCGGCTTACAACCGGGAAGCATTCGACAAATAGAATCAAGTGCCACCAAAGCCCCGTCAAGCACGTAGTGCGTCATTTCATAGCTCGCAAGTAGCTCGGTCGGGTTGACCCAACTAATCAAGAAAACTGTGTGCCCCTGATCTACTAACCACTTAACCATTGAGCACTCATCAGAAAGATCAAGGATATAAAAACGGTTCACAAAGGCTGGAATGAGTAGCACCGGGTTTTCATAAACCGTTTCAGTCGCAGGATGATATTGAAGGAGTTGAAATAATTGATTTTCAAATACCACATGGCCAGATGTGGCAGCGATATTTTGGCCCAGACAAAAGATATCTGGTCGGATTGTGTCTGGTAACATTGCTTCTGCAAGGATGTCACACCGCAAGTTTTCCAAGCCCTGCTCAATATTTACATTGCCCGACTCAATCATTGAACGCAACTTGGTAACCAGTTCGTTTGAAGCCTGAATCTGACGGATTAACGAGAGCATATGAGAACGATTGATATTCTTAAACTCAGGGAATAATGAGCCTACCTCATCAAATAGTAGGGCCCAAGAAGAGTCGTCGAGATCATTGTCTAACAATGCTTTTAATGCTCTCGGTAGCAAACCAACTGAAAACTCCCGAAAGCGCTCGGGATCCTCGACTGATAAAGAAGTCAGGCTCTGGCCAAATTTATTAACATCAAGTGGCCCAAGAAATTTTAGTAGTCCAGTCTCTGCGCTCAGACGTGAGAGCCACATCTGAATCCACTCGTTTTGTACCGGATCGACGTCTTTCAGCCCCTGCAAATAAGTAGCCTCAATTTTTTTGCGCTCGCATTAATTTGTGAGTATGGTTTGGTGTGATTGGCCATAACAGCAGGCATCTCCATGCGCACATTAAAAAAATACCCCAACCGACGTCTGTATGACACGTCACAAAGTTGTTACGTTACCATCGACAATGTAAGGGATTTAGTGCTCGGTCACGAACGCTTTCGCGTTGTGGATTCCAAATCCGGGGAAGATATAACACGCTCGATCCTGTTACAGATCATCATTGAACAGGAAAACGTCTTCGGGGAGCATGTGCTTACCAATGAGGTTTTACAACATCTGATACGCTTTTACGGATCTGGGTTACAAACAAATATGGCACACTTCCTCGAACAATCCATTTCATTTTTCTTAAACCAGCAAGAGGCAATGCAAGATCAAGTGCGTAACGTAATGGGTACTAACTCGCCCATAAGCATGTGGCAGAAGATGACCGAAGAAAATATGAAACTCTGGGAATCCATGTCAAAAACTATGGGTAATGGCAATCCCTCTGGTAGAGACAAATGATTTTATTTGGTGCAACGCTCAAAAGGTCTTGACGTTGCAGTGCAACATGGTATCTTTCACATCATAGTTGTGCAATGCACAAAAAACATATGAGAGAGGAATCAATATGTACGCAAAAATGATCAAAGATATGCAGGCAAATATGAAGAAAGCATTCGATGTTAAGTCCTACGAGGACGCTATGAAGCCTATGGCTGACTTGTTTGAAGTTAACAAGGCTACAGTCGAGACCTTGACCGAGCAGCAGACCGGTCTTTTCAAACACCTCATCGAGGGCGCAATGGAGCAGGCAAAGGCTCTCACAGCGGAAAAAGATTTAACCGCTGTTGTGGAGTCTCAAAAGGCCTACCTCCAAAGTCTTCAAGGACAACTCATTGATGCAGCTAAAGTGTCACAAGAAACACTCGTCAAGAGCCGAGACGAAGCCTCTATTATAGTCAAGAGGGTTATCGAGACTGCGGCTAAGCATTAACCGCTAATCAAACTAAGATAGAAGGGGGACGAAAGTTCCTCTTTTTTTTTATCCAAAACACCTTACCATTAGCGGACAGTGTAAAGGATGTTTCCAATGGCCAAGTTCCGCGCATTGCGTCTACATAAAACCGACTCACCCGCCCCTCACGTAAAAATCGAGCAAATTACATCGAGTGATTTATCGACTGGTAATGTTCTGATTTCTAACGAGTTCAGTTCGCTCAACTATAAAGACGCTCTTGCCGTTACGGGGAAGGGAAAAATCATCCGTGAATTTCCAATGGTTCCGGGGATAGATGCAGCAGGAGTTGTTTTAAAATCCGACGACCCGGCCTACCAACCTGGCGAACATGTGATTTTAACCGGTCATGGTGTGGGGGAGACCCACACCGGTGGGATGTCTGAGCAAGTGAGAGTGCCGGGCTCCTATCTGGTCAGAACACCGCAAGCACTAGACAGTCGTAAGGCTATGCAGTTCGGTACAGGGGGTCTCACTGGTATGCTCTGTGTCTTGGCCCTACTCGATTCAGATTTAAAACCTTCGGATGGTCCAATAGCAGTTTCAGGTGCGGGAGGTGGGGTTGGTGGAATCGCAACAACTGTTCTTTCTACACTTGGTTACGAGGTTCACGCTATTACCGGCCGTGAGTCTGAGCATGACAGGTTAAAAGAGCTGGGCGCATCTGAAATATTGGAACGAGCCGATTTCACGCGAGACCCAAAGCCACTCGAAAGTACACGTTTTGCTGGGGCAATCGATACCGTTGGTGGTCAGGTGCTAGCAACATTAATTCCCCAGATTATGTACAACGGTGTGATTGCAGCCACTGGAAACGCCGGAGGCTTCCAGTTTTCAACTACGGTATTCCCTTTCATTCTAAGAAACATTAGGCTCCAGGGAGTCGATTCCGTTCACGCACCGAGCGAGACACGGGAACGAGCCTGGCAACTACTGTCAGAAAACGTAACTACCGATCAACTCGATGCGAGTACGCGGACTATAAACCTTGAGGATGTAGTTAACACCGCTGAACAACTTATCAACAATCAAGTGTCAGGACGTATCCTGATTGACGTGCAGGCTTGATTTGCCCTGCCTCTGCATCACACGGTTAAGTTCAACAAAAATCAAGATCTAAGCGCTTGAATTGCCTCTAGTAATATAAACTGTTGGTTGTCTCCGCAAGCGCGATGTCGCGCGATGTCACGCTGTTCGCATCGTGTGACCACCAGTCAACGCGAACCTTACCCCAGGAAACATTGATTTCTGGGTGATGGTCGGCTGCGTCGGCAGCCTTTCCGACATGGACAGCGAATGCCATGGCTTGGGTAAAATTCTCGAACTCAAAGGTTCTCGTTAGTACCCGAACGCCTCCTTTTAGTTCTTCACTCCAACCGTTAGGAGAACACTCCATCATTACCTCTCTAGCAAATAATTACCAAAACGTCGCATTAAGGTAGCACTCTCTATCCGAAAAAATGAATAGTGACTAGGCAGAAAAGTTTAAGAAATCGTTCCCCTCATCCTGCGTTTTTGATGAGGATCTTCTGTGCCCACTCAACTGGCCCGATTTCATGCACGTTGGTACCCCTCGAATCCACGGCCACGGTCACCGGCATATCTTCGACAACAAACTCGTGAATTGCCTCCATTCCAAGATCTTCAAAAGCAATGACTCGCGAAGATTTTATGGCCTTAGCGACCAGATAGGCTGCACCACCCACTGCCATAAGATAGGCTGATTGATGTTTTTTGATCGCTTCAATCGCAATTGACCCACGTTCCGCCTTACCGACCATGGCAAACAGTCCAGTTTGTTCCAATACCTGATCTGTAAACTTATCCATGCGTGTCGATGTTGTTGGACCAGCCGGTCCGACGATTTCGTCTCGCACTGGATTAACTGGTCCGACGTAGTAAATAACTCTCCCTGTGAGATCAACCGGTAGGTTTTCTCGATTATCCAGCATTTCAACAATTCTTTTGTGCGCCGCATCTCGACCAGTCAACATGACGCCGCTCAAAAGAAGGGTCTCTCCCGGCTTCCAGGATTTAACCTCCTCACGCGTTAAGTTATCTAGATCCACCCGCCGTGCGCTTGGACCCACGTCCCAAGTGATATCAGGCCAATCTGAGAGCGATGGTGCTTTCTGCAATGAAGGCCCAGATCCGTCCAAAACAAAATGTGCGTGTCGTGTGGACACACAATTCGGAATCATCGCAACCGGCTTTGATGCCGCATGCGTAGGATAATCCTTGATCTTGACATCGAGAACGGTAGTCAATCCACCAAGGCCCTGCGCTCCAATACCCAGATTATTCACAGCATCGAAAATTTCTAGTCGTAACTCCTCAGCCCGTGATTCTGGGCCCCTCACTTTTAATTCGTGAATATCAATTGGTTCCATCAGAGATTCTTTTGCCATAACGGCTGCTTTTTCGGCGGTACCGCCAAGACCAATGCCAAGAATGCCGGGGGGGCACCAACCAGCGCCCATAGTCGGGATAGTCTGCACTACCCAGTCAACAACCGAATCGGATGGATTGAGCATCACGAACTTAGACTTGTTCTCCGACCCACCGCCCTTGGCCGCAACCTGCACATCAACCGTTTCACCCTCAACGATCTCGTAGTGAATAACAGCTGGTGTATTGTCCTTAGTATTTTTACGAGCACCGTCAGGATCCTCGAGAATCGATGCCCGAAGAATATTATCTGGATGCATGTATGCTCGTCGGACGCCCTCGTTGACCATGTCCGAAACAGACATGGTCGCGCCTTCCCAAGAGACACCCATCCCCACTCTAATGAATACCGTCACAATACCCGTGTCCTGACATAACGGCCGGTGACCGGTCGCAGACATGCGCGAATTTATCAATATTTGAGCCAGTGCGTCCTTCGCTGCGGACGATTCTTCCCGTTCATATGCTTCGTTAACGGCCTGAATGAAATCCACTGGATGGTAGTAAGAAATAAATTGAAGTGCGTCGGCGACACTTTCAATCAGATCGTCCTCACGAATCAATATCATCAATCAGTATCCTGCATTCATTGAAATCAAAACATAAGCTTATCAGAAGTCCTTACAAACGCATTCCCACGATGCCTTTGAATCGTGTCAATGCTAAGACTCGACTTCATTCAGTCTTCGGTTAGGTTTCTGGTACACTCTTGGTCCTAATTATGGCTGTCCAAGGGGCAACGAGGATTAATGCAAAACCAATACAACAGGGATGAATTGCTTGCCTGCTCTCATGGTCAACTGTTCGGTGAAGGCAACGCCAAGTTACCTGCGCCAAATATGTTGATGATGGACCGAATTACAACGATTACGGCGGATGGCGGGCAGTTTGGGAAAGGCCATATGATGGCTGAACTCGATATTTATCCAAGTTTGTGGTTTTTCGACTGTCACTTTCCTAGGGATCCCGTAATGCCCGGGTGCTTGGGGTTAGATGCAATGTGGCAATTAGTTGGGTTCTTTCTTGGCTGGAGTGGACACCCAGGAAAAGGGCGCGCGCTTGGAGTTGGAGAAGTGAAATTCACCGGCCAAATCCTCCCAACTGCGACAAAGGTGACCTACGAAATAGACATGAAGCGTGTCATCGCTAGATCCCTAGTAATGGGTCTAGGGGATGGGGTTGTTCGTGTAGATGGCCGTGCTATCTACCACGCGACTGATTTAAAGGTTGGTCTCTTCACCTCAACAGACGGTTTCTAGTAGCAAAGCGTTCGGTAAGAAAGGAATCAGTATGCGTAGAGTGGTAATTACTGGACTTGGTATTACATCCTGCCTCGGACTCGAGGCAGATTCCGTAACTGAAAGCCTTCGACAGGGTCGCTCAGGTATTAAAGCGAATCCAACGTATGCGGAACTTGGGATGCGTAGCCAAATCTCAGGATCAATCGATCTTGATCTTTCCGAACATATCGACCGGAGGTTACTGCGTTTTATGGGGAATGCCGCAGCCTATGCTTATCTATCTCTTCGGCAAGCGATTGATGATGCCGAGCTTAAAACGTCAAATATTAGTAACCCAAGAACTGGTCTCGTCATGGGATCCGGCGGCGCTTCATCTCAAAGTCAAGTAGAGGCGGCCGATATCCTGAGGGAACGCGGTGTCAAGCGTGTTGGACCATATCGCGTCACTCAGACCATGGGTTCAACCGTATCAGCCAATCTCGCGACTGCTTTTCAGATCAAAGGCGTTAATTACTCGATGTCTTCTGCGTGCTCGACGAGCTTACATTGCATAGGTAATGCCATGGAACAAATACAACTTGGCAAACAAGATATTGTCTTTGCTGGTGGTGGTGAGGAAGAGCATTGGGCGCTCTCTTGCTTGTTCGATGCAATGGGGGCGCTCTCTTCCAAGTACAACGATACGCCAGAAAAAGCATCTAGGGCATATGACGCAGATCGTGATGGGTTTGTGATCTCTGGAGGAGGAGGTGCACTCGTGCTCGAAGAGTACGAACATGCTAGGGCACGAGATGCAAAACTGTACGCTGAAATCATAGGTTATGGTGCAACCAGCGATGGCGCAGATATGGTTGCCCCGTCCGGTGAGGGAGCGATTCGATGCATGCAGTTAGCTACTGAAGGCGTAGAAAGTCCGATCGACTATATCAACGCCCACGGAACTTCGACACCGGCCGGCGATATTGTCGAATTAGATGCCATAAATACGGTATTTGGAGCTAACGCTCCAGTGATCGGCTCGACGAAATCTCTTTCTGGTCATTCGTTGGGTGCCGCTGGCGTACAGGAAGCCATTTATTCAATTTTAATGATGCAAAATGATTTCATCGCCGCATCAGCAAACATCGAAAACCTTGATCCACAAGCTGAAGGCTTGCCGATCGCTCGAACACGCCGAGATACGCCAATAAATACTGTTCTATCGAACTCGTTCGGTTTTGGGGGCACCAATGCCTGCATGACGTTTCAGAAAATTACGTGATGAAACTCTATTCATCGCTGCCTTCACCTTTTGGCAGAAAAGTAAAGATCACCGCCCATATCACAGGAGTTTTTAACAGACTAGACGTTATCAACATCGACAGTGCCGACCCAGCAGCGGCCGGTAAAAACCCTAATCCCTTGAACAAAATACCTGCCCTAGAACTGGAATCTGGCCAACTAATCATCGATTCAACAGTTATTTGCGAGTATCTGATCAAACTTGCAAACCGGACTGATCTATTGCCTGAGTGCCTGCGAATCGAAGGTTTAACCCGAATTGCATTAGCAGACGGCATCACTGAAGCAGCGCTTCTAATGGTGTATGAGCAACGGTTTAGAAAACAATCGCAAATGAATGCTGATTGGCTTCATCGGCAAAACCAAAAAATCAAAGCCGGACTGGGGTGGTTCAGCAACCATCTTACGGAAGTTTCGTCGAGCCCGACGCTGGATCAGATTGCGCTTGCTGTTGCCCTCGGCTATCTCGATTTTCGCTTCGCTGGAGAATGGAGAGTACTGTTTACCGACCTTGCCCTCTGGCTGACTCATTTTGATCGAAAGGTTCCAAGTTATCAGCTAACTGATCCTCAAAATCATCATTAGCAAATAACATTTTTTCTCTAAGGCTTCGCTGTCTTCGTAACACGTTTTTACGCTTCTTTAATCTCAGCATTCGTTGGCGAATGACCGAACCGCAATTAACGCGACCCATGCTTTACTCCTTCTCTAAAATAGTGGCGCTCGACAGTTTCTGCCAACTCCTGTCTCCATGACCTCGGCTTCACCCCAAAAGCAAGTAAAAGCTTACGGGTTGAGAGAACCAAACGCTGCGGTCGTAGTGCCCGTCCTTGGATAGTCTTCCCTGAAATGCCTATAATTTCTTTTACCACTAGATCTTCAAATTGTCGCGCCTGTGCAATGATACACTCTCCAAGCTCAAACCAAGACGCATCTCCCTGACACCCGACATGATAGGTGCCATAAGCCCCTGCTCCAGCGTGCAATTGATCGATTACTGCCGACACGACTCGACCTATATCAAAAATCGATGTGGGACACCCTCTTTCATCTTGAATCATCGAGAGCTCAGACTCGACCCGTGCAAGATCCAATATATTGGCGACAAAGCTATTGGGGGCCGGAGCAAACAAATGGGACGTTCGAAGAATAATATGACGATCTAACAAACTTTCAATATAACGCTCGGCTTCTAGACGAGTTTTCCCATACAAATTTAGAGGGTTAGGTGCATCATCCTCGAAATAGGCAATATCTTTCTGACCATCGAAGATATAGTCAGTGGAAAACTGGATTAACGTAGCATCAAACTCGCGGCAGGCTATTGCTAAACTGACAGGCAAATCATGGTTGATTAGTCGACACTCCTGTGGGTCAAACTCCGCCCTATCCACACCCGATTCAACCACGCAATTGACTACAAAATCGGGCCGACGCATTCGAATAGCTTCGAATATCCCTGATTCATCAAATAAATCCACGTTTCGTGGCAAAACTATCCGTTGCTGTCCGCCACTGGCCTCAGATTCAAAAAAAGCAGAGGCTAGGCTCGTTTCTCCCCCAATAACTAAAACTCGCGCCTTTGGAAATCGACTATCTGACTCGTCTTGGAAGCTAATTGACCTAGAAAGGGATTTCGTCATCAATATTAGGGTCTGGCATCGGCTGACTGACAGGTGGAGTTACTGCCTGCTGCGGCGCTGACTCACTTTGCGGACGAGACTGAACCGGCGCCCGCGAGGTCATATCGGCATCCCCACGACCATCAAGCATCATCATCTCACGACCAATAATTTCGGTTGTGTACCGCTTTTGGCCGTCCTGCTCCCAAGATCGCGTCCGCAAACTTCCCTCAATATAAATCCGCGACCCCTTACGCAAATATTGTCCACAGATTTCCGCCAGCCGCTCGAAACATACAACACGATGCCACTCTGTGCGTTCTTGCATTTCACCACTATTTTTATCGCGCCATGAGTCCGTCGTGGCAATACTGAGATTTGCAACCTGATTACCTGAGGGCAAAGCTTTCATTTCTGGGTCGCTACCAAGATTTCCTATCAGAGTAACTTTGTTGACTGAACGCGCCATGAATTTATCCTATGCTATGAGTCTCAAAATCATTCGTTAATGTAGCACGGACGAGTACCCATCAGCGACTATCGAAACACGCTATCGGCGCGCTCCCAATTTCTGCATTGAATCGACGCTTTGAAGCCCAATCAATAGACCACGGCAATTTTTTTCGACTGAGACGGATCATTGTGCAATCTATACAAATTCGTGGGGCGAGAACCCACAATCTCAAAAATATTCAGCTTGACCTGCCTCGCGATAAGCTAATCGTAATCACTGGACTCTCTGGTTCCGGTAAGTCGTCACTCGCCTTTGATACATTATATGCAGAGGGTCAACGACGTTACGTTGAGTCACTTTCGGCCTACGCACGACAATTTCTCTCAATGATGGAGAAGCCAGATGTCGACCACATTGACGGGCTGTCTCCAGCGATCTCGATTGAACAGAAGTCAACAAGCCATAACCCTCGGTCAACAGTAGGCACGATCACTGAAGTCTATGACTATTTGAGACTATTGTACGCACGAGCTGGTGAACCGCTGTGCCCTGAGCACAACATGAGCCTCGAGGCTCAGACCGTTAGCCAAATGGTCGACCAAGTGTTAGCCCTACCTGAAAATTCGAAAATCCTTGTTCTGGCCCCAATGATCAGCGATCGCAAAGGTGAGCATCTTCATGTATTCCAAGAGCTCAAATCACAGGGTTTTATTCGGGTTCGTGTTGATGGTCTTGTGATCGATCTCGATGAGGTCCCTGCCCTAGATAAGAAGAAAAAACATTCGATCGATGCCGTCGTCGATCGACTCAAAGTTGATCAATCGCAACGGCTTCGACTCGCTGAATCAATCGAAACGGCACTAAATCTCTCAGACGGGCAGATTATAATCCAATCCATGGATGAGTCGTTTAAATCGATGGTGTTTTCTTCCAAGTTCGCCTGTTCCATTTGTGGGTATTCGATCCCTGAGCTTGAACCACGAATCTTTTCGTTTAACAGCCCATTCGGCGCTTGTCCCACCTGTGATGGTCTCGGAGTGCATCAGTTCTTCGATCCAGATCGACTCGTTGTCGATCCAGAACTCACACTATCGTCAGGTGCGATCAAAGGCTGGGACCGAAGAAGCATGTATTACTATCATCTTCTCAAATGTCTCGCTCGTCACTACGAATTTAGCTTGGATTCCGAATGGCAGGATCTGTCCGTAGAACATCAAAACAAAGTACTCTTCGGGTCAGACGATGAATCTATCAATTTCAGTTATGTTTCTGATCGCGGCCGAGAAGTTCGCAAAAATCATCCATTTGAAGGCGTTATTCGAAATCTCGAGCGCCGATATAGAGAGACTGACAGTCAGTCTCAACGTGATGAGCTTGCGAAACTAATGACACAAGCGCCTTGCCCCGAATGTGGGGGATCAAGACTTAATATTGCAGCGCGAAATGTTTTCATCGATAAGACGCGACTCCCAGACCTTGTCAAACTACCAATAGGTGAGTGTTATCAATTTTTTGAAGCGTTGGCCCTACCCGGAAGACGCCAAGAGATTGCAAATAAAATCTTAAAGGAAATCCAAGCTCGTCTCGGTTTTCTAATCAATGTAGGTTTAGACTACTTGTCACTTGATCGAAGTGCAGAAACGTTATCGGGCGGCGAGGCTCAGCGCATCCGTCTCGCAAGCCAGATTGGTGCTGGATTGGTGGGTGTAATGTATATTCTTGATGAACCGTCAATCGGTTTGCATCAACGCGATAACGAGCGGCTGCTAAGTACACTTTTCCATTTGAGAGATCTAGGTAACACTGTAATAGTCGTAGAGCACGATGAAGATGCGATACGAAGCGCCGACTATCTTGTTGATATTGGTCCGGGTGCTGGCGTCCATGGGGGCCAAATCGTAGCCGCGGGAACTCCGATCGAAATTATGTCCCATGACCAATCTGTGACTGGACAATATCTCTCTGGCAAGAAGCAAATTTCCATTCCAGAACGAAGAACTACTAAAGGCATCAATCAACTCACTCTAGAGGGATGCTCTGGGAACAATCTTCAAGCGGTAACCCTAAACCTTCCGCTAGGACTGCTAACCTGTGTCACAGGCGTTTCGGGTTCGGGTAAGTCAACCCTGATAAATCGAACGCTATATCCGCATGCCGCGAAAGTTTTAAATAAAGCGATCACACTAAAATCCGCTCCATTTTTGCACTGCCACGGGATTCATGAGCTTGATAAGGTAGTTGATATTGATCAAAGTCCGATCGGTAGAACTCCGCGATCAAATCCCGCGACCTATACAGGGCTTTTCACGCCAATTCGAGAAATCTATGCGGAAACTCAAGAAGCGCGTTCACGCGGGTATACTCCAGGGCGGTTCTCTTTCAACGTAAAAGGTGGTCGGTGCGAGACTTGCCAAGGTGATGGCCTCATCAAAGTGGAAATGCACTTTCTCCCTGATATTTATGTTCCTTGTGATACCTGTAAAGGACTTAGATACAACAGAGAGACTCTAGACATCCGATACAAAGGGAAGTCNATTCATGACGTACTTCAAATGACAGTCGAAGACGCACGCGAATTCTTCGATGCNATTCCCACTCTCGCAAGGAAATTACAGACCCTAGTTGACGTAGGGCTCTCCTATTTAAAGCTTGGCCAATCTGCAACGACGCTCTCAGGTGGTGAAGCACAGCGCGTCAAACTTGCACGTGAACTCTCAAAACGAGATACCGGACGAACCCTCTATATTCTTGACGAACCAACTACCGGTCTTCACTTTGAAGATATTAAACAGCTATTAGCGGTGCTTCATCGACTCCGCGATCACGGAAATACAGTTGTTATCATCGAACACAATCTCGATGTTATAAAAACAGCGGACTGGATTATAGATCTCGGTCCAGAGGGCGGTTCAGGTGGTGGACATATAATTGCCGAAGGAACTCCCGAATACGTTGCATCTCAATCAGATTCCCACACAGGTCGTTTTTTAATGTCTTTACTCGAGCGGAAGAAAAGTGCTTGAGGCGATTTTACGTACAAAGTTTAGGTGTAACTGATTTAGAAACTTGATTTTATTCAGCGTCAGCTGCGTGTTGTGGACGATCAACCAGCTCCACGACAGCCATCGGTGCAGCATCCCCACTTCGGAATCCGCACTTGAGTATCCGCATGTACCCGCCGGGTCGTTCGTTATACCTGGGCCCCAACTCTGCGAATAATTTACCGACTGCGGAATCGTCGCGTAGACGACTGAAAGCCAACCGTCGATTCGCAACCGAATCATTCTTTGCTAGTGTGATTAACGGCTCAGCAACACGCCGAAGTTCTTTCGCTTTTGATAGCGTTGTTTTGATGATTTCATGCTCGATTAAGGATACAGTCATATTGGAAAACATCGCTTTCCGATGACTACTTGTCCTATTCAGTTTTCTTCCGCTTTTCAAATGACGCATGATCTATTCTCACTTATCAAGGACCTCGTCTCACGACGAGTCGGTCTAATTTAGGCACTCTCTTCGCGCGCAAATCCTGCTGGTGGCCAATTTTCAAGACGTGAACCTAACGACAGTCCACGCGACGCAAGTACGTCTTTAATCTCTGTTAAAGACTTCTTGCCGAGGTTGGGCGTCTTCAATAATTCAACTTCAGTTCGCTGAACAAGGTCCCCGATATAATAGATATTTTCTGCTTTCAAGCAGTTAGCTGAACGCACAGTTAACTCTAGATCGTCAACCGGACGTAACAAAATAGGATCAATCTCATCTTTGGGTTTCTCAATATCGGGATCTGGAAGCTTCTCTAACTGGACGAATACAGCCAATTGCTGTTGGAGAAGCGTAGCGGCCCTGCGAATCGCCTCTTCAGCATCCAATGTCCCATTGGTTTCAAGATCCAGCACGAGCTTGTCTAAGTCAGTGCGCTGTTCAACACGAGCGCTTTCAACGACGTAAGACACCCTGCGGACTGGGCTGTAAGTGGCATCCAGTTGCAAAGCACCAATTGTCCGAGTCTCTGCGTCGTCTTCACGATCACTCGCAGGCTCGTAGCCTATGCCACGAGCGACAGTTGCTTCAATTTGTAGCGATCCGCGCTCAGAAACTGTCGCTATGTGACGTTCTGGATTTGCAATCTCGACGTCCTGAGGCAACTCGAAATCACCGGCCGTCACAATACCCTCACCAGAGTGATTTAACCTAATCGTTGCTATACCATCGCGGCCTTCAAGGGCGACAGCGACATTCTTCAGATTTAAAAGAACTTCAATGACATCTTCTTTAACACCCTCAATCTCCGAGTACTCATGTGCTACCCCGTCAATTTTTGCTTCGATAATCGCGCAACCCGGCATCGATGATAAAAGAATCCTTCGCAACGCATTACCCAAAGTGTGGCCGTAACCCCGCTCAAGTGGCTCAAGTATAATTTTTGAGCGTCCGGGAGCTACCTCCTGAACCTGAATCTGACGTGGTGTCAGCAGTTCCAATGACGACATACCGTCTCCTAACAAAGTAATTTACTTCGAGTACAACTCGACGATCAGATTTTCATTAATATCTTGCGAAAGATCTTGACGCTCCGGAAGCTCCTTAAATGTGCCCTCCATCTTTGATGAATCAACATCCATCCATGGTACATCTGCACGCTGCCCGGCTAGCTCAAGAGCCGCTCGAATACGTAGTTGACCTTTAGCCTTTTCACGAACGCCAACAACATCCCCAGGCTTCACTTGATACGACGGAATATTGAGCACCTTACCGTTGACCATGATGGATCGATGACTCACAACTTGTCGTGCCTCGGCACGAGTCGAGCCGAACCCCATCCGATAAACAACGTTATCCAAACGGCTTTCCAATAGCTTGAGTAGATTTTCGCCTGTTGATCCGCGGAGGCGTGATGCCTCTTTATAATAGTTACGAAACTGCTTCTCCAGAACTCCATAGATCCGGCGAACTTTTTGCTTTTCACGCAACTGTAACCCATAGTCGGATAAACGACCACGTGAAGCACCGTGCATACCCGGTTTTGTCTCGAGCTTACACTTCGAATCTATAGAACGTACGCCGCTCTTGAGAAACAGATCTGTTCCCTCACGACGAGCTAACTTGCAAGTTGGTCCGATATAACGTGCCATTCCTCTACTTCTCCTTAGACGCGTCGCTTTTTCGGCGGACGACAACCGTTATGAGGAATCGGCGTGACGTCAGTAATATTTGTAACTTTTAGGCCCACAGCGTTCAAAGCGCGGACCGCACTCTCACGCCCCGGACCCGGCCCTTTAACCATAACGTCCACAGACTTCAGCCCAAACTCTTGAGCGGCGGTTGCCGCACGCTCACTAGCTACCTGCGCAGCAAACGGAGTCGACTTTCGTGACCCACGAAAGCCTGACCCGCCAGCAGTTGCCCATGATAAGGCATTACCCTGACGATCAGTTATCGTTATGATCGTATTGTTGAAAGAAGCATGAATATGTACGACGCCCTCGACGACTTGTTTTTTTGCCTTCTTACGCGATGTACTACGCTGTGTGACCATCAGATTTCCTTTATTTACGAATCGGCTTACGTGGGCCCTTCCGAGTCCGCGCGTTTGTTTTGGTACGCTGTCCCCGTACTGGTAAACTGCGTCGATGGCGAATCCCGCGAAAACAGCCAAGATCCATCAAACGTTTAATGTTCATTGAGACCTCTCGGCGAAGGTCTCCCTCTACGTCAAAATTGCCAACTTCTGCCCGAAGCATTTCCAACTGGTCTTCAGACAAAGACGCGATTTTGGCAGACTCGTTAATGCCTGTCGCTTTGCAAATTGCCTTGGCCCGAGTTCGACCGATCCCAAAAACGTACTGCAGTGAAATCACTGTGTGCTTATTATCTGGGATGTTAACGCCCGCTATACGTGCCATTCCTGACTCTCCAAACTTAAGAACCGGCGAGACCGATTCGTAAAAAATATAAGGCGCGAAAGTCTATTGATTTCAACAGGAAATCACAACCCTTCGATACAATTAACCTTGTCGTTGCTTATGCCGAGGATCTGAACAAATCACGCGCACCGTCCCATTGCGACGAATAATCCGACAATTTCGACACATTTTTTTCACTGATGCGCGTACTTTCATTTCGAAGCTCCCAATATTCAATTACCGTAACAAGCCGCCTGAGCCATATCCTTTCAAATTAGATTTTTTCATCAAGGACTCGTATTGCCGACTCATTAAGTGCGATTGCACTTGTGACATAAAATCCATCACGACTACTACAACGATTAGTAATGATGTCCCACCAAAATAAAAAGGTGCATTGAAACTGACCACCAAGCTTTGAGGAAGTAAAGACACTGCCGCAATGTATGAAGCACCCCAAAACGTCAGCCGACTCATCACTTTATCGATATAGTTGGCTGATTGTTCCCCCGGGCGAATCCCCGGAATAAACGCTCCAGACTTTTTTAGATTGTCAGCTACATCACGTGGATTGAAGACCAACGCCGTGTAGAAGTAACAGAAAAATACTATACCAACCGTAAATAACAAGTAGTACAGAGGCTGACCCGGCCCAAGCGCGAGACTTACATCTTGTAACCATTCCATGCCCTCACCTTGTCCAAACCATTGCCCGATTGAAGCAGGAAATAAGAGCAAGCTTGATGCGAAAATCGGGGGGATTACACCTGCCATGTTTATTTTCAATGGGAGATGCGATTGTTGAGCTGCGTAAACTTTATTGCCTTGCTGGCGACGTGCATAATTGACGGTGATACGGCGCTGAGCACGCTCCATGAATACAACAAATGCAACAACTCCAACCGCGATCACGCCTATTGCGAGTAACCCTAGAATATTAAGATCGCCCTGACGTGCCGCCTCTGCTGATTGTCCGATAGCTCCGGGAAGCCCTGCGACAATACCTGCGAAGATTAGCAGGCTGATGCCATTACCTATACCTTTCTCTGTTACTTGCTCACCAAGCCACATTAGGAACACAGACCCCGAGACAAAAGTTATGACCGCAACAAAGTGAAAGTGGAAATCCGATGCAAAAGCGACACCTTGGCCTGCCAGACCCATGGCCACGCCAATCGACTGGATGGTCGCAAGAAATACAGTTCCATAACGCGTATATTGAGTAATCTTGCGGCGTCCGGCCTCCCCGTCTTTTTTTAACGCTTCAAGAGACGGAACAACTGCTGTGAGCAGCTGCATCACAATCGCCGCTGAAATATAGGGCATGATTCCAAGGGCAAATATTGACATTCGCTCCAACGCACCACCAGAAAACATATTGAAGAGACTTAAGATAGTTCCCTGAGTCTGTTCAAACAGGTCTGCCAATCGATCAGGATTTATGCCCGGCACGGGTATATGAGCACCGATTCGATACACAATAACTGCAATCACAACGAAGCGAAGACGAGCCCAAAGCTCTGTCAGTCCGCCCACTGATGCGCCTCGAGCCGCCATATTTATGCTTCAACCTTCCCGCCCGCAGCCTCAACTGCAGCCTTAGCACCTTTAGTAATTTTCAAGCCCTTAATAGTCAAGGGTCTCATGATTTCACCGGCGAGAATGATTTTCACATCTTTAATAGTTCCAGCAATAAGCCGGGCTTGGCGCAATGTTTCCATCGTAACCTCGTCACCCTGAATCTTATTCAACTCAACGAGACGAATTTCATCCCGAGACAGACTCTTTCGCGATGTAAAACCAAACTTTGGGAGACGACGCTGCAAAGGCATTTGCCCTCCCTCAAAACCTGGCTTCACCGAACCGCCGGAGCGCGACTTCAAACCTTTATGACCGCGACCACCGGTCTTACCTATGCCAGAACCGATCCCACGACCGACGCGCTTTTTTCCCGTGCGTGAACCCGCAGCAGGGGATAACCCATTCAACCGCATTATGCTTCTCCCTCAACACTTAAGAGATAATTGACCTTATTAATCATGCCTCTCACACTAGGTGTATCCTCAACTTCGACCGTCTGATGCATTCGCTTCAAACCAAGACCTTGCACGCATAATTTATGCTTTGGGTTTTGACGGATCGGACTGCGCACAAGCGTCACTTTCAATGTTTTCTTCTTAGCCATGTCTGTACTCCTTAGCCGAGAATTTCTTCGACCGACTTGCCACGACGAGCGGCAACATCTTCAGGCGATTGCATCTCAGACAACGCCTTAATTGTTGCACGAACTACGTTTGCAGGATTCGTAGAGCCGTAACATTTTGCTAAGACGTTTTGGATACCCGCGATCTCGAGCACTGCTCGCATTGCGCCACCAGCAATGACACCTGTACCTTGTGATGCCGGCTGCATGTAAACCTTTGCTGATCCATGAGCCGCTTTTATTGGATATTGAATCGTGTCACCATCCAGTTTTACCGACACCATATTGCGACGAGCCGCCTCCATTGCCTTTTGGATCGCTGCTGGGACTTCACGCGCCTTCCCTCTACCGTATCCGACTTTACCGTTTCCATCACCCACAACCGTCAGAGCCGTAAAGCTGAAAATCCGACCGCCCTTGACTACTTTGGCAACACGATTTACCTGGACCAGCTTTTCTTGCAGTTCACCCTGCTGCTGTACTTCTACTTTTGCGTTCATCGGATCTCCTTAAAACTCAAGTCCACTTTCACGAGCCGCATCTGCCAAAGCTTTGACGCGCCCGTGATAACGGAAACCTGATCGGTCGAAAGCGACCGCTTGAATACCCTTCTCTTTCGCACGTTCAGCAATACGCTTACCAACTTCTGCCGCTGCCACAACGTTTCCGCCGTTTCCTTCACGAAGATCCTTATCTAATGTCGATGCCGTGCAGATCACATTCGATCCATCGCCAGTAATAATCTGGGCATAGATATGTCGGGGCGTACGATGCACGCACAAGCGATTGGAATTTAGCTCGCGCATTTTAGCCCGAGCACGGCGAGCTCGACGTAACCGTGATTGCTTCTTATCTATCATGTCGGCTCCTTATTTTTTCTTCGCTTCTTTACGACGCACATATTCATCTGAATAACGAACGCCCTTACCTTTATACGGCTCTGGTGGACGAAACGCGCGGATCTCTGCAGCAACCTGTCCAAGAAGCTGCTTGTCAGCTGACTTCAGTACAATCTCTGTTTGGCTAGGTGTTTCCGCTGTCACACCCTGCGGCAACTTATATAGCACTGGGTGCGAGAATCCGAGTGTCAAGTTCACATCAGCGCCTTGTACTTGGGCACGGTAACCTACACCAATAAGTGTAAGCTTCTTCTCAAATCCCTTTGCGACACCGTTAACCATATTGTTAATAATGGCGCGCGCTGTGCCAGCCTGAGCCCAACCATCAGAAGCACCTTGACGAGGTTCAAACGTCAACACATTATCACCCTGATTTACAGCGACAGCCTCATTCAATGATATCGATAGTGAGCCATTCTTTCCTTTCACGGTCACATTCTGACCAACAATACTGACATCAACATCTGATGGTACTTCGATAGGGGCTTTTGCAATCCGAGACATCGATGACTCCTTAAAATATTGTACAGAGCACTTCGCCACCGATTCCGGCTTTGCGCGCTTCGCGATCGGTCATCAAGCCCTTAGAGGTGGAAATGATTGCGACTCCAAGACCCCCCTGGACCTTGGGCAGAGTCTCTTTGCCTTCATAACGGCGCAGACCTGGACGGCTCGAACGTTTTATTTCACGAATAACCGGGCGACCCTCGTAATAACGAAGATCGACAGTCAACGTTGCCTTAACCCCTTCGTCATCGACGTTAAACCCAGCTAAAAATCCTTCGTCAGCGAGCACCCGGGCTAACTCAACTTTCTGTTTAGAGGAGGGCATTGAGACACCAGTCTTACCTGCCATTTGCCCGTTACGAATGCGAGTGAACATATCCGCCAAGGTATCTTGCATACTCATTTTCTAAATCACTCCCTACCAACTGGCCTTTTTCAAACCCGGAACTTCACCGCGCATCATAATTTCGCGTAATTTGATCCGGGAAAGGCCAAACTTGCGGTACACCGCATGCGGACGACCAGTCACGCGACAACGGCGTTGCAGTCTTACAGCTGAGGAATCACGTGGCAGCTTCTGCAGTTTTCGCTGCGCCGCCCACACCTCTTCGTCTGTCGCCATTGAATTTGCGATAATTGCCTTTAACTCTGCTCGCTTTACCGCAAACCGAGCTACAGTTTTTTGACGCTTTAGTTCGCGCTCTTTCATTGATTTTTTTGTCACCTAACGCCCCTTAATTCCGGAACGGAAAGTTAAACGCCTTCAACAGCGCCTTGCCTTCCTCATCAGTTTTAGCAGA
>PBZM01000007.1 GCA_002731015.1 Gammaproteobacteria bacterium | reverse complement strand
CTGCAGCCCAAACAGGGGCTCCTTCTATGACCATGTTCTCATAGTCGCGACGATTTATATCGCTGGTAAAGGTGACAACCTGAATATGCATTATCTCAATCCTTTCACTTTAAAACGTCATCATATCGTTACAGAAAAGACGTTACGACAAATGGTGGCAACGAGCTGAACTTAACCCTGTAAGCAAAGTTCGAGCTTTGCACTTGACGGACAAGTTCCCAGGTTTATTTCCTGTGCTTTGAGCCTCTTATATTGACTCTTTTTAAAATCCAGGTTGGGGCATATGCATTCGGTATCTTTTGTAACATTGGAAGTTAACCCGTCAGGACCTCTCCCTAAATTCACCCTCTTGCAAACTCAGGCAGGTGTGCAATGTTATGTGTCGTACCTACTTTAACTTGCTCAGCAGCCTTGTTTTCAGGGATGTAGACGGTCATGTTAATCGCTACAGCGAAGGAGTCTCAACGGAGCTCGTCGAGTCCCATATCTTGAAGAATGTTACCTTTAAACGCTTCCATTATTGTTGCCACATTCGTCATCCCTGAATCCTTCGCCTTCTGAATTGATCCATCCATTATCGAGACCGCCGATTTTGCAGAACGTAGATCAGAGGCCTCTGATAGTAGAAAGGCGCCTGAAGCAAAAGATGTGGTTGAACTCAGCAAGGATTCAGAAGCCTCGATTTGAGCATGGGTTGCTTGCATCAATTCAATACGTTGAGCTGATTCTGCTTTAGAGATTTCATGAAAAAGTTCAGCTCCTTCTTTGATAGTTAGCAGAAGAACTAAGAAAAATCCCGCTATTGATAAGTACAGTATGGCTAAGGCTACATTCTTTAGTTGCTGATCCATTGCTACTAATCCTTTTTTTATCGATGTTCCCGCATTGAACTATTAAGGAGCACCCCTTAGCAAACCTAGTTAGGCAATACTGCTTACAAAAATACTGGTTGCAAAAAAGTAATCTAGCTGCCCCGCGGGTTGTTTGGAGGTGGCTGTAAATAAATCTAGGGACATTGCAAAGAATACAGCCATACACTAAAGAGGTGTTTTAGGGGAGCACATGGTGTAACCCACTTTTTGAGGGGATTTATAACGGTATTTCTATTTAATATTGATGCCTCTCATGGCACCAACTGACTAGCTGCATCTCGGCTAGATCCAAAAACTATTAGACTTCAAAGGGTATGAATAAGCTCGATCATATGGAAATCTGCGCCTGTTGTGTGAGGGCCATAACCCCCCCAATCTGAGTAGTGTAAAAAGCGATAGCCTAATCTAAAGCTTTTATAAACCGGTGTACTACCGCCTAGGGTCAAAGCGAACTGAAAGGGTCCACCAAAATCCTGTATTCCAAATTTATACCTGCTGAACAACGCAGCTCCGACTCCCAGATCCACTTCGTAATGTCCAGACTCCCTTCCGAGCACCAATTCAGGGATCGCAGATACAACCAATGCTTCTTTGCCTGCGCCCTGCAGAACTCCCGTACTCATCATTAACCGGGTACTCCAACCTAAAGACGATTGACCCGACCACGGCAATCTAAAATTAAAAGCAATATCTGACTCAGTGAAAAATTCAGGGGCATCGTTTCCAAGAACGGTTTCATCCGAAACTCTAGCGCGGACGCTAACATTCATTAAATCCAGTTCCAGCGAATAGGCATGGTACGAGTTGCCCAGTCCCACTCCTAAGGCGCACACCCCTCTCATAAGACGATTAGTCAATTTATTCATCGCACTCACCTAACATTAAGTCGTACGACCATGCATGCCCTGCCCTCTGCAGATAATGTGGAGGAGATATGGTCAACGACTCAAAGTCTTACTCGATTTGATTTCAAACTATCGTCTCAAACAAAGTGTTTCAATAAGTTGAATCTCTAATACCCTTCTGCCTCATTTGAGTTTTAGTTTCTCACCTGATTATAAAATTCGTGAAAAACTATACGTGGAAGCGCTCAGTGATTGAAGCTACTGCTGTTCCGTTTTCCGATAAACTCCCGTCACTACACACGTCAAAATTTTAGTGCGCTTGNTGCGTCGCTTCCTTACTCCTCTGAATCAAGCATCAGAAATAATAACGATTAAACAGGGTAGATCTTTGTATTNCATCAAATATGATATGGACAGCGAAATACGCAAGANCCTGATATTGGGGTCGTACTTATTTATNAATCCATAATNGGCGGTTTACTTTTAATGACAGCTTTTATAATTTTTATTGAGCGCAAATCTAAATCGGTTTGATAAATGATCTCCGCATTTTAAGAATGGACCTTAACGAGGTGTGTTGTGCTCGCACTCAACGGAAAAGTTGTTGCAATCACTGGTATCGGATCACCAGATAATCCAAAAGGAAATGGTCGAGCAATCGCCGAACTTTTCGCGAAGCAAGGGGCGTTCGTAGAAGGTATTGATTACCAAAAAATAGAAGGTACACGTTCTCGCGATGCAATAAGAAAAACAGGCGGAAAATGTCAGCTCACGGTGGGCGACGTGACCTCTGAGACTGACGTTAATGCTTGGATTTCAGCTGTCGTAAATTACCACGGCAGACTGGATATACTTATAAATAACGTTGGCCAGTCGGCACGAATGACACCAGCAGCAGTTGATACTGCGTGCTGGCGCGAGCAGTTGGAATTAAACCTAAACAGCGTAATGATGACTTGCCGTGCTGCCCTCCCTCATATGATTGACCAAGGTCACGGCGTCGTAGTGAATATATCGTCAATTGCCGGGATAAGATATTTGGGTAAACCACAAATCGGATACAGCGCGGCTAAGGCCGCGCTTCAGCAATACACAAAAACGTCGGCGATTATTCATGCAAAAAACAATATCCGTATGAATTGCGTCTTGCCTGGACTCATGCACACAGCGATGCTCAACCGAATGGCCGACGAATACGCGGATGGTGACTTTGAAGGCTACATTGATAAGCGAAATAAACAGGTACCATTAGGTTGTATGGGGACAGCCGAAGATGTTGCAAACGCGACCCTATTTCTTGCTTCCGATGAGGCACGATATATTACCGGTACAGAACTGATAGTTGATGGCGGTGTTACAGCTACAATACCTGATTAGCGACATGACAAATCAATGGACTAGCACACGCATTTTTATGATTAATTCATTGCCTCCGTGGACGTCGCGAACCTCTGGCCAGAGAAGTGGCACACGCCAAGGGTTGCTCACTGATTCCGCATATTCGCGTAAAAATTAGACTAATGTTTAATAATTCCCAAACCAACAAATCATGCTCTATCACTGCGTTTCAAGAGCTTGAGACCTTCAATTTAATGGTTAAAAAAATCATTGAGATGGTACCGTGAAAGTTGGAAATAAAAACCACGTCGACGCCAATAAATAAGACCGTATTAGTACCCAGAAAGCTCAGTAAAAAACTCTTAAAGGTCTGATTCTATTAGCTTTCATCGAGGCCACTTGCCCTCCTAATTAAATGTAAAATACGGTTCTCTCGAGTAAGTATCTTTCTTTTGATCCTCGATGACAGTTGCGCACATTCACAAATAACTCGAACGGTAAGATGTATCTCTGTCTAGGACGTATTCATGATTTGTTCAAAATTTGTCAATCGGGTTTTTTTTTGATTTACTAGGGCCCGTCGGAACGGAGTACGGCTCGCCTGAATATCAAGGATGGAGCGTGCTCCGTTTTTGCGTTTTAGGTCTCTAGCAAGGATGGAATTAATACAAGACGATAATGATATTTGTTCCAGTGCCTGAGGAGGCAAACTATGACATTAACAAAATTACTAAAGGGCCTTGTCCCCGTCGGTCTGCTGACAGCGCTGCCATCATCAGCGTTCGCCACGGCCAACCTAGCGTCAGACGATTTCGTAGGTATATCGTTCTGGCTAATTTCCATGGCGATGCTATCCGCTACGATCTTCTTTCTGTGGGAAGTACAAAACGTAGAAGGCAAATGGAAAACATCACTAGTTGTCGGAGCACTGGTTTGCTTCATAGCAGCTGTGCATTATTTCTACATGCGCGACGTGTGGGTCGCTACTGGTGAAACACCAACTGTCTATCGCTATATAGATTGGTTACTAACTGTCCCACTCCAGATGATCGAGTTTTACCTAATACTAGCAGCCATTGGATTGGCGTCAGCTGGAATGTTCTGGAGACTCCTTATCGGTACCATGGTGATGTTAGTGGCTGGTTTCATGGGCGAAGCAGGATACATTAACTCTATGGTCGGATTCGTCATAGGCATGTTGGGATGGTTCTACATCTTATACGAAATCTTTGCCGGTGATGCTGGGAAACAAGCTGGGCAGGCATCCCCCGCTGTCCAGAGTGCGTTTGGGAATATGCGCCTAGTCGTTACTATTGGTTGGGCAATCTACCCGCTAGGCTACGTGCTAGGCTACTTTGTGATGGTCGATGCTTCCGGTGCAACAACTGCAGCAGCTAGCCAAACCTTAAATGTCGTGTATAACCTCGCTGACATCGTAAACAAGTTAGCTTTCTGCCTACTCGTCTGGTATGCAGCAACATCTGATAACAAAAACCTAAATCCTGCTTCTGCCTAAAAGCCGGAGAATCGGGGTCTTTCATAGACCCCGTTTTCAATGTATTCATTCGACGTGAGTACATTGAAAACGGAATATATTATAAGAACCAAGGATGGGTTGACGTAAGGAAATCTAATGAGCACGTTCGATTTCAGCCTGCTGCAAGACGACCTAATCGAGCTGGAAAAAAAACTAAGAGGGTACGGATCTAAATCTGTCAGAGATGAAATAAGCCTCAATCAGTTATTCGTTGACCACCTAGCGTCCGGGGGTTCACGAACACGGGCGATGCTAGCTCTTGCGGCAGGGCATTCACAGATACTCGATCAAGCTGCTCGGTTATCGATTGCAACCTCGGTAGAATTATTGCACCAAGCATCTTTGATTCATGACGACGTACAGGACGAGGATTCAACGCGACGAGGTAAAGCTGCGGTATGGACTGTGGCTGGCAAAGCATCGGCAATTTGCCTTGGCGATGATCTGATCGGAGCAGCATTTGAAGAACTAGCTTTACTCCCAAAAACCCACATCCACCAGCTACCAAGACTTGTTACAATGGTTTCTCGTGGAATTAGCGTCATGGCCGCCGGTCAAACCATCGATTGCCAGTGGACACCAAATTCGCATACAACTTTTGTAGATTATGAACAGATTGTCCGGCACAAAAGCGGGCCCCTTCTTGGGCTTCCTATAGCGATGGTTCTCGCGCTAACCAATGGTTCTGATGAACAGATCATGCGAGTACTAGCGGGAGCATCATCAATTGGTGTTGCCTATCAGCTGGCCGATGATTTGTGTGACCAGGTAGAAGACTATAATCAGAGACTGAATGGTTATTGGGTGTTGGCCGAACAAATTACCGATGGTTCCGACCCGGAAGTTGCGCTTCGACAGCGATTCGATTGGCACCTCGACCATGCCAGAGAAAATGTGAAATCGTTACCCAAGTTTTGCATTGATGCGTTCGAAGTACTAATCCAAGCATTACACGAGAAATACCCTACGTTTCGAGCCGCCGCCTGATGCGGAGTAGTCTGGTCATCGGATCGGGCTTTGGGGGTATTGCATCCGCATTACGTCTCCGGTCACTCGGCTTGGAGGTACATGTCATTGAGCGCCAAGATGATATCGGTGGTCGCGCTCAAGTATTTGAGAGCGATGGTTATCTACACGATGCTGGCCCAACCGTAATTACCGCACCCTTTTTGTTCGATGAACTTTTTGAGCTATTTGGTGAGCGGCGCCAAGACCATATAGAATTCAGAGAATTAAAACCGTGGTATCGTTTTATGTTTCCAGATGGAAACCACTTTGACTACGGTGGCACCTTAGAAGATACGTTGGCCGAAATCCGCCGTATCGAACCGAAAGACCAGCAAGGCTACGAATCGCTGATCACACATTCCAAAGAGCTATTCGATATTGGTTTCTCAAGGCTCGCACACCAGCCTTTTCACGAGATCAAAACTATGGCCAAACAAATTCCACACCTAGCTAAGCTTAGAAGCGATCGATCCGTGTGGGATATGATTTGCAAATTCCTATCACACGACAAATTAAGACAAGCATTCTCAATACAACCATTGCTTGTTGGAGGATCTCCGTTCGATACGACGAGTATTTATGGCTTAATTCACTATTTAGAACGCGCTTACGGCATCTATTTTGCAATGGGAGGGACCGGCGCCCTAGTCGCACAACTTAAGCAACTTATGCTTCGTCAAGGTATTACTATACAGACGGGGGCAACCGTCTCACAAATATTAACAAGCCAGAACAAGGTATCTGGCGTGCGGCTCGAAACAGGCGATGTTATCACCGCGGATTATACCGTTTTCAATGGCGACCCGATGCACCTGTATAGAGAATTACTACCTCAAAACAGAATTCCATTTGCGACCAAGATCAAACGCGACTGCAGTAAGCTCTCGATGGGTTTGTATGTCTTGTTCTTCGGCACCGACAGGCAATACCCTAGGGTGGCGCATCATACTATATGGATGGGTCAACGTTACAAAGATCTGTTAGATGACATTTTTCACAGACAAATTCTAGCCGATGACTTTTCCCTATATGTACACCGACCGACCGCGACCGATCCGTCATTTGCACCCAATGGACATGATAGCTTTTATGTCCTTGCCCCAGTCCCTCACCAAGGGGCTGGCATCGACTGGGCTATCGAAGAACCAAAGCTCAGAGCACGAATCATTGACGCGCTTGACCAAACGATGTTGCCCAACCTAAAAAAACATCTGCAATCTCCATTTTCAATGACACCGGAAGACTTCGCTACAGACTATCTATCCTATCAAGGTGCAGGATTTTCTATTGCACCACTTTTCACTCAATCCGCCTGGTTCCGCTTCCACAACAAGGCTGAGGGATTTGAAAATCTATTTTTGGCAGGTGCCGGTACTCATCCAGGTGCGGGTATGCCCGGGGTAATTTCATCGGCCAAGGTCGTAGAACAACTTGTTAAAGAGGCAACGACAAAAGCCGCTTTTGTTTGAGGAAATAGCATGAGCAAAGAAAGACTGAAAAAATACGGAACAACTTTTCACTTCGCCAGTCGTTTTTTGTCAAAAACACAAATGGATTCTGCAGCGAGCTTATACGGAATTTGTCGAGAAATTGACGATCTAGCTGATAAACAGGCTAACAAATTGAACGCGAAGAACGAATTAACGCATTTACGCGAAGCGCTTATTGCACGTGACAACAATCATCCAATGGTTGCCAAAGCTTTAGCGATTGAGCCGGCGATTACTTTCGATGCGCTAATAGAATTGACCGATGGTGTGTTGCTTGATACGGAGCAGGTGAAAATCACTTCTGAGGCTGAGCTTTTACGCTATTGCTATCAAGTGGCTGGTACCGTCGGTCTTTTGATGTGTGATTTGTTTGAAGTCAAAGATCCAGTTGCACGGCATCACGCAGTAGACCTAGGGGTTGCAATGCAACTAACAAACATTTGCCGAGACGTGCGAGAAGATGCACTCAATGGTCGTGTCTATTTGCCTAGGGAACTGCTTGGATCAGTAAATGCTGCGGATATCCTCTCGCCAACTGCCACCACAGAAGCAGCGGTTAGGCGTCTGGTTAGTTATCTTCTGACAGAAGCGGAGACACGGTATGACTCTGGAATCTCTGGTTTGTGCTTCTTGCCACCGCAAGCACGACTAGCAATCCTGATCGCCGCTTTGACTTATCGCGAGATCGGTATGGTAATCGCAGACCGTGGTTTCGACATCTGGGCAGGTCGAGCTTTCACAACCAAAACACAAAAATGGTTAACCGCCTTCAAAGGAATGATGACCTTCCTTTTTTCAAAAAAACCACACCAATATCAGGGCTTTCATGACCCGGAATTACACCGAGGACTCAACCCCCGACCGGGGGTCCACTGGGCTTGAAAATATGGTCCCCTGGGTTCACATCGTTGGAGGCGGTTTAAGTGGCCTATCGCTAGCTTCTTCGCTCGCGAGACTGGGACGCCTGCCTGGAGAAGTTATTGTCTCGGAGCCTAACCTGGACGCATTGGTGTCAAAAACATTTAGCTTTTGGTTTGATGCTACCGAACAAGAGTTTCTTAAACCAGAATTCTCCAGTGATACCTGGACGCTCGGCACAGATAATCTTCAAGTTACTCACCAAGGATCATCCTTTCGTTACGGCACGAGGACTGGGCGTAACGTTTTAGAACAAGCACTTAGGGCGATTGATCATCACCCTCAGATCAGTGTAGTGGAAGAAGCTGTTCACGTTCAACCGAAGGCTTTGCACTGTTTTGACAGCCGCCCTTGCAACATAGACAGCTTTCAATTAACCCAAAGTTTCGCTGGTACGGAGGTATTATTCGATCAGCCGCATGGCATCTCACAAATTGGACTTATGAACGAAATGCAGAGGATTACCAACGGAATAAGGTTCGTTTACACGTTGCCTCTAGGATCACATCGCCTGCTGGTCGAACACACAGATTTTACTACAGTACCTTCGGATTTTTCGACACTGAAAGATCTAAACAGTCGCTATTTAGAACAACATTTTGATGTTTCACGGTTTCGATCAATCAGGATGGAGGCCGCCCACATTCCAATGGGGTTTAAGCATCAATCAATAAATTGGGGCACCCCTATCGGAGCTAGAGGCGGAATGACCCGAGATGCAACCGGTTACGGCTACAGAACCATTCGTTTTGCGTGTCACAAGATCGCTAAAGACTTAGTCAAATATAACTCTACAAAACCTTATCGACAGCTCAAAATGACAACTTGGGCAGATCAATTGTTCCTTAATCTGATCAAACAACGACCTGACGTTATTCCAAAGACTCTTATACAAATGGCCAATAAGATGTCTCCAGATCAGTTCGCGCAATTTATGATGATGCGCTCCCCAACTGATCTTATTCATATGTTTCGAGCCGCTCCTGTTAAGTCATTCACCTGTGCACTCCTTGGGAGGTATCAGTGGATCTGAGTCTCATTCTCGCGTCCTGTTTCATATCACTTGTTGGTCTGCCTCACGGTGCGTTAGACCCCGTTATCGCTCATCGCTGCGGTCTGATTTATGACCTAAGATCTAGTGCATGGTTTTTTGCCGGATACATCATTGTTGTGGCTCTGGTTGTCTTATTTTGGCTACAACTCCCCTCCGTATCTCTACTTATTTTCTTGTTGATTTCTTGTATTCATTTCGGCCGCGATTGGAAACAGAAAATTTCCTTCGGTGGCTTTGCCTATGGAGGTTTTATTTTAGGGTTGCCGGCATGGACTGCGCCAGAACAGGTCGAACAGATCTTCAGCTTCTTGATTTTTCAAAATGCAGCTAAGGTCCCGCTGGTATTCCTGCAAGGGCTTGGTGTGATAGGTGTTTTACTGCTGATATCCGACCGGGGTCGAATATCCAGTCAAGCCGCTGCAGAGCTTCTTATTTTATTAATTTGCGCGGCCAGTTTTGAACCGTTGTGGTATTTCATTGCCTACTTCTGCGGACTGCATAGTCCAAGGCATCTTATTGCTGAATTTAAAAGTATGCGACAAGAAGCGCGCTTCTCAGCATATGTTGCAATGTTAGCGCTAACGATTCTGACATTAGGAGTTGCCGCGATTTCAGGGTCTCATCTTGAGAAGTATTACGAGAGCATAGATATCGCGATCTATCAGACTATATTCATTGGGCTCGCGGCGCTCACGGTGCCTCACATGTGTCTTCTCGAGTGGGCAGCAAAAAAACATGGATAGCATCAATCGCAAGCGTGGGCACATCAAGTCGGCCCTTGACCAAGAGCATAGTGCAAGTTGTTTTGACTCGATACGTCTTAAACACCGCTCCTTACCAAACATCAGTCTCCATCAGATCGTACTTGACACCCCATTCTTTGAGAAACCCACCAACGCTCCTTTTTTTGTTAGCTCCATGACAGGAGGTCCATCCGAATCCGAACGTATTAATAGACACTTAGCGGAAGCCTGTAACGAACTCCAAATTGCTATGGGTGTCGGCTCACAGCGCGTCAGCATCCAAGATGGTGAAGCTCATGGTTTAAATTGGTCAGTTCGACATGCCATTGGCGACTTGCCACTATTTGCAAACTTTGGTGCTGTCAATTTGCCACACTTAAAGGTAGTACAAGAGTTAGGACGAATCCTAGATCCGATAGAGGCTGATGCGCTAATTCTTCATTTAAATCCTATGCAAGAAGTATTTCAGCCTAATGGGGATACCGACTGGAGAGAAATCATTGGCCATATTTCCAAAGTTTGCGAATGGTCACCGGTACCCGTCGTCGTTAAGGAAGTTGGCTTTGGACTTGATGTACACTCATCCAAAGAGCTGATCTCCGCAGGTGTTAAAATATTGGATGTGGCAGGTACAGGAGGCACACGATTTGCTGATATTGAGATAGAACTAAATAAAGATATCAGCGAAATACTCTCGACAAATGACGTATTTGATAACTGGGGTTACACAACAACCGAGTGTTTAATTAATATAAGAAGGGAGCTTCCAGCGTCTACTTGCTGGGCATCTGGCGGTATTCGAAATGGTCTAGATATTGCTAAATCGATGTGTCTAGGTGCTAGCGCTGCTGGAATCGCCGGACGATTATTACAGCCGGCGACAGAATCAACCGACGCAGTTCTCAGAGTAATGAGACAGTTTATAAGTGAATTACGCATAACTTGCTTTGGGCTTGGCGTTGCAGCAGTGAGAGAGCTAAACACAAAACATATCTTGGATGATACCCGTCTAGACTAGGGAACTAGTCCGAAAGGTGCAAGCAGTCGGTATGAGGTTAAATGAAAAGCCGATTGAAAAATATAGTTACCGGTGAATGCAGATATCGTAATTTTCGAAAGAAGACAGGCATATACCGCGCTCAAACCTGTGACTAAAAGGTTAACACTAAATATCCTTCTAAGAAAATCCGGCTGATAAACGATGGTCGAAAAAGTTGTTTGTTCAAGCAAGCAGGAATTCCCAGCGAAAAATTCGAAATACTATTATTTTTTTGGTCGACATCGGCGTAACCATTGTTTTAGTAAATAGCCTGAGGCATCCAATGTGATCGAGCATATGTTCCTGCCGAGTTTTGCATCACTTTTGTCTACGTATACGGTGCATGAACAGAACTGTTGAAGATTCGCTAAAACATCTTCTTATTTTTGAGCCAGATTTTGCGACATTCAGAGGGATAACTCTAGGTGGGCGGATCGAGATGATCACCAAGCAAAACACTATTTTCTAACTTTTTTTCATTTAATATCTTACAGATCAGGTGGTCTCTGTAAGCTTTAATCGCCCTCTGTTCGTTTTCATCAACGCTCAGATAATTTCGTTTAATGAACTGCCTAGTATCAGTATCCAACTCTACATGACCAGCTTCCGACCACCAGTCTTGAAAGGATGGCCCAAGATGATCAATAAATCCCTCAAGACCTTCTGCGCCAGCGGCCAACGAGAACAATTGATTTGGGCCACAAATCGCCCACCGTAAACCTGGACCATTTACAATGGCTTTATCAATATCAGACAGGGAAGCCACACCCTCTTTAGCTAGGTGCAATACTTCCTGCCAGAGCACCGCTTGAAGCCGATTGGCTACATGACCTGGAATGCTTTTCTTCAGCTCAATCGGCACCTTACCAAGACATTCATAGAAAGATAGTGTCCATCGTATATGATCAGGTGCCGTTAACTCGTTACCCAAAACCTCGACCAGAGGGATCAAATGCGGCGGATTAAATGGATGTGCAATAAGTATCCTTGATGGATCGGAAAAACTGGTTTGAAGCATCTCAAGTGTTAACCCGGACGTTGAGGATAAAACAAGAGATTTTGGATCAAGAACCGGTTCGATGAGTCGATATAATTGTTTTTTAAGCGCAAGGTTTTCTGGAGCACTCTCCTGAACGACTTGCGCACCTTCAACCGCCTTAACCGCGTCCGTGGTGAAACAGAAATCAGTCAGTGAACCCGCATGTGAATAACCAAGTGCTCGGAGCGGTGCTTCAGAATTAGAAACAAATTCTCGTATTTCTGTTTCCCTGCTCGCTTTCGGATCAAAAGCAGTTACTTGGTAACCTGCCGCCAAAAAAAGTGCACACCAACTCTGTCCGATCGTACCGGATCCCAAAACCGCAATATTCAAAGATACTTCTCCTTATACGACTAAAGTTTAAGCCGCCCGTATCAATCAAACAAATGCTCACCAATCAAGATGAATTGGCTCCATCGCCTAGTCTGCAAATGCGACACTAATTTTTGAGTAAGATAGGCGCAAACCCGCACCACACAAAGGTTCTTCAGCGCTTTGTCGATCCACAACAAAAAAGATAGACAATAAGCATCACCACCTTTTAATCTTATTTATTTTATTCAGCAGATCGTTGAAAGCTAGAGGTTTAAAGGTCTAAACTACAGGAATCGTTGCTCAAACCGAGTCTTGACTGTACATTCTGCCAAAAGATCATTAATAGCATAGGGATACAGATGTATTTACAGCGCCTAGCGGCTCAATTAATAGCCATTGCGATTGGATTTGCCTGTACGGCTGTTTATGCTGATGCAAATTATTCACAGCGCGCCAAAGAGCAAGCAGAGCGAGCGGCGACCGCAGCTGCTATTGCAGCTGAGCAAGTTGAGGCCGCACGGGCAACCAAACCAGCAGAGTCCGCACAGGTTATTGAGACAGAAAAAACGCCTGTGGCAACCCAGGGAGCTGAGACCAATGTCGCCCCTGCAGGAAATACAGCACAAATGCCGGCAAGCTCGCGACCAAAAGGTCCTACAACAGCACGGAACGAGAGCGTACAAGCTGATGCCAAGCGGAGCCAACAGAGTGGTAACGGGCCTATGGAAGATCAACCTCTCGTGATAGATGTTTCGAATCTCTACGACGAAGACGGTTTAGGAGATCTCACTATGCAGTGGCAGGTACAACTGCCTAGTGGTGGTTGGCAAACGATTGACGGCGCAACATCGCAATCTTTCACGCCACGACAGAACCACGTAGGGCGTGCACTGCGTGTCGTCATTCAGTACGTCGATGGCGAAGGAACGCTTGAGGTTATAGAGACAGCGCCGACCGGTGGTGTGCAGAACGCTAATGATTTACCGAAGGGGCTACCAATCATCAGCGGTTCACCAGTAGAGGACAACACTATCAAAATCGATGTAGCGGGTATTTCTGACGAGGATGGAGTGGGTCAGTTTTCTTACTCATGGGAGCGGTCCTCAGATGCTGCTCGCTGGACGCCATACCAAACTAATTCCTCTAACCCTGCGCTTCTCCGTCTGAATCAGGCCGAAGTGGGATTTGCGTATCGCGTAATCGTGTCATACGAAGACGGTTTTGGAACAAGGGAAACGTTGGTCACGCCAGCGACAAACATGGTCCAGAATATTGATGATCCCGTCGAGGGTGAAGTGATGATTATGGGTCAGTCTAAAAAAGGCCAGCGCCTAGAAATTGATACCTCGAAACTATCTGACGATGATGGTATCGCCAATGTTCGATCTACGTGGGAAATGTCGGATAACGGCAGATCATGGAATTCTATCCCTGACGTTTACGGCAATAGTATGACATTGGCGCAGGGACACGTTGGCAGTTTGATTCGAGTCCGCGCTGTTGTTGTAGATAGCTTCGGCTCAGAAACTACTCTTTACAGCCAGCCGACTTCATTAGTGCAAAACGTTAATTCGAAGCCTAAAGGAGTTATCCGAATTCTGGCGACTGGTGGCTAACTAGCGCCCGCGGAAAAACAAACGGTCCAAGTCATGCATCGATAACGTCGTCCACGTCGGTCGACCATGGTTACATTGACCGGAACGTTCTGTCCTTTCAATATCTCTTAGTAACGCATTCATCTCGGTAATAGTCAGATGGCGGTTCGCTCTGACTGATCCATGGCAAGCCATAGTCGCCAACAGATCATCTCTGGCCTCAGTAATTCGATCACTGGTCCCGACAGCGGCCAAGTCACTAAGCACACCCCGCACCAAATCCTCATGAGAGGCTCGATTCAGAATCGCAGGGATATGCTCAATTCGAATGGCTTCGGGACCCACACGTTGAACGCCAAGCCCAAGTTGATCAAAAAGATCGGTAGCCTCCTCTACCAACGAGGCCTCACGCTGATCGACATGTAGTGTGACCGGTAGCAATAACGGCTGGCTCACAAGTCCGTTGTCGTCTAGCGCTTGTTTGAGCGCCTCGTATGTGATTCGCTCATGTGCAGCATGCATATCAACGATGATCATACCATCCTGTGTCTGGGACAAAATGTAGATCCCATGTAGCTGCGCTATGGCATAACCCATTGGGGGAATATCAGTTGGTGAATCAGGTGGCTCTTCTCCATTGCGATTAGACGCTACCAATCGCGCGAATATATCAAGAGAGTCAACTGGTTTAGAACGACTAAGTCCCAACGTTGGTTGGTGATAAATTGAGTGACCTTGGTTAGTTCCCAATGATTCGACCGAAATATTTTGACTACACACTTGCTCGGGCCGATCATCAGCCAGAGCTCGACTTACCGTGCGTAATAAAAAATCGTAAATTAAACGCGAGTCACGAAATCGAACCTCATTTTTTGTAGGATGCACATTCACATCGACTTGTGCCGGGTCTAGCTCCAAGTAAAGCAGAAAACAGGGGTGTCTACCGTGGAATAAAATATCGCGATAAGCCTGTCTCAATGCGTGGGTAATCAACCTATCACGAACAAATCGCCCATTGACAAAGACGTACTGAGAGTCAGCCTGTGCCCGATTGAACGTTGCCCTACAAGACCACCCCTTTAGTGAAAGGCCAGTGGCACTGGCATCCACAGAAAGAGCGGCATCCATAAAACCACTACCCAGCAACTGAGAAACACGTGCAGTCTGCGCATTTCCTGAAAGCGCCGGGGTTAACTGCCGAGTCACGCGGCTTTGGTGGACTAATCGGAATCCAACATCAAAACGACTCAACGCCTGGCGGCTAATAATTGTGTCAATATGCCCAAACTCCGTCTTCTCGGTTTTTAAAAATTTTCGACGAGCCGGGGTGTTGAAGAACAGATCACGAACATCTACTGTCGTACCTCGAGGATGCGGAGATGGTTCAACTATCGCAGTCATTTCACGGCCTTCAACTGAGACTGTAGACCCAGCCTCACCCTCTATGGCTGAAGTCAGATCGAGACGGGATACCGAGGCAATCGAAGCCAGCGCCTCACCCCGAAATCCAAGAGTACTGACAGCCTCAAGATCATCTAGATCTGAAATTTTACTAGTGGCGTGACGCGATAATGCGAGCGTTAGCTCATCCGAAGAAATTCCGTGGCCGTTATCACGAACACGAATTCGACCAACACCACCGGCCTCGCAATCGATATCGATCTGCGTAGACCCAGCATCAAGCGCATTTTCTACCAGTTCCTTAACCACACTCGCCGGGCGCTCGACCACCTCACCAGCAGCGATCTGATTGGCAAGACGCGGAGAGAGGACGAGAATAGGAGACTCAGATTTCATAAATTTTTACATACCTTGCGTTGGTAACTGCCTATCGTCCCTGATGAGGGTTTTGACTCAGGTAAAGGAATCGCCATTTAGCTTTCACCATATTCGTGCACGCTATCGTGGTGATATTGGTACCTCTAAAGTCTGGCCAAGTCTAATAACGTCGGTTTGTAGGCCATTTAGCTCTTTCAGAGCTTGTAATGATAATCCGTACCGAGAGGCAAGTTCAGATAAAGTATCGCCACGTTTGACCTCAACGGTCATCCGTTTACCCATATTCTGCTTGCGCCAGCCTACAAACGTATTTGCCGGTGGACTCTTCTCGAAATACCGTTTGATACCCTCAAAAATAGCCCCCGCAATTTTTTCTTGTTCCCGAGAGCTCGACAACCGCTTGGCGTCAGACCTATTAGATAGGAAACCCGTTTCAATCAGGAGAGAGGGAATATCTGGGCTCCTCAAGACCGCAAAGTTCGCAAGACCAAGTTGTTTCTTATGTACCCTACCCATATCAGTCAAATCACTTAATACAAACTTTCCAGCCTGCTTAGAAATCCTAATGGCGGATTCCATCGACATATTAAGTAATACTTGGCGCGTGGAGTTATCAACATCGCCCAAATCGACTCCACCCGCCAAATCGTCGGCATTCTCGGTATTCTGCAACCACCTAGACAATTCCGAATTCGCGCCACGCAACGACAACGCATACACACCGGTTCCGCGAACACTTTTATTCTTCGGGAAACTATCCGCATGAATCGACAGGAAGAAATCAGCGCCAGCCTCACGAGCGATACGAGGCCGATTCTTCAATGGAATAAATCGGTCGTCAACGCGTGTCAAGACTGCACGATAACCCGGCTCACCTTGAAACCGTCGCGCTAGCCGTTTGGAAATCTGCAATACAACCTGTTTCTCAATCAAACCGTACGACGAGGCTCCGGGATCTTTGCCACCATGGCCCGGATCAATAGCGACAACTATGTCGCGCTTTTCAACCGGAGGCTCGGTTAATTCCTCAGGTTTAGAACTTCGTACTGAGGCCTTTTCACCTGCCACGTAACCAACAACATCGATCACCAGTCGATTAGGAAATTTTCCTTTGGCCTCGAGTGCAAAGATATTTGATCGATAATGACCAGCAAGATCAAAAACCAGCCGACTACCTCTGTTCCGCAATGCTGTGCGGACACGCCTTATTCTCCTATCTTTAACAGCAACAAGCTCTTGGAACATCTTTGCGCTGAGATTAGTCACATCTAAAACCAAACGACTCGGATTATTCAAATTAAAGTAAGAAAATTTCGGCTGACCTGAAACCTCCAAGACAACACGTGAGCTATCCTGATCAGTAGACCACCGCACTGATTTCAGTTCAATTGCGTGTGCCCAAGACGTTACGGCAAAGAAAACAACAGTTAGACAGACGCGCATCATGCTGCGTTTATTACCTCCAAATTAGATAGCCAACGTTCTCCTTTTTCGGATTTTGCGGCCAGTACACATATACGCCTCTCGCCATTCCAGATCAGATGCAAGTCGAGATCTGAAAAGGGAAGAAAGGACGCCGCACGTTCTGGCCACTCGATCAGCACCCCTTGCCGGTCTAGCATGTCCCGAAACCCAAGAAATTCCAACTCTTCAGGATCTTGTAGCCGATATAAATCCATATGCGAGATTATCAGTTTCCTATTGATTATATATGTCTCGCATAAGGTATAGGTCGGGGATGGAATGGCATCGGTCACTCCAAGCTTTTTCAAAAAAGCCCGCACTAAATGACTTTTTCCGACACCGAGATCTCCCCTTAATGTCGCAAAAAAAGGAGCCTCTGGACAACTCTTGGCAAGCGCTTTTCCGAGCTTGTTTGTCATCGACTCATCAATAAGTTCTACTTGCATCAGGTGTTCCGATTTATGATCACTCTGGTAGTGTAACGGTCATGGACTCGTCATGGCATCAATCAGATCAAGCTTTCGAGAAGCTCAGACAAAAAGCATTAGAACTTGGCTTTACAGCTATAGGTGTTACTGATCCTAATGTTTCTCAGCATGTTCCCTTTTTGGAGGCTTGGCTTGACTCTGGCTTTCAAGGAACCATGGACTGGTTTGAACGAAATCTAGCGCTACGGAAGGATCCCACCCAACTAGTTGCTGGAACACAGCGGATAATTTCAGTCCGTCTTGACTATCTCCCCGAAAATACAGAATGCATCGAAGTCCTCAATGATCCTAATAAAGCTTACATTTCAAGATACGCACTTGGACGCGACTATCACAAATTAATGCGTAAACGTCTGAAGCGCCTTGGTGATTGGTTTTCTGAGCAAATCGCCCCACATGGCTTTCGGGTATTTTCAGATTCAGCACCAATCCTTGAAAAACATTTAGCAGAAAAAGCTGGGCTCGGATGGATCGGAAAACACACTTTATTGCTGTCTCGAAGCGCAGGGAGTTGGTTTTTTCTAGGAGAACTATTTACTGATTATCCATTCCCCATCTCTGCAAAATCCGAGCAATCCCGATGCGGCTCTTGTTCTGCATGTATTGATATCTGTCCTACAGATGCATTCAACGCACCTTATGAACTAGATGCAACGAAATGCATTAGCTACCTAACAATTGAACATCGGGGACCAATCCCCGAAGAATTTCGTAAACCCATGGGTAATCGAGTCTTTGGATGCGATGATTGCCAGTTGGTTTGTCCTTGGAATCGATATACATCCGTGGGCGATCCCGAGTTTAGACCTCGAAATGGGCTTGATAAAAGGCAATTAATCGATCTCTTTCAGTGGTCTGAAAAAGAGTTCCTCGAAAAAACTGAGGGTAGCCCACTCAGACGAGCAGGATATGTAAAATTTCTCGAAAATTTGGCAATAGGGCTTGGTAACAGCGAAGATAAGATTTCTCAGACGCTTGACTTACTCAACGAAAAAGTCGGGGCGCATGGACCAGTACTTGATGAGCACATCCTATGGGCCATCAAAACCCTTAACAACCGAGCTTCAGAAAATGTGTCTTATAGTGTTTGAGCTCATGAATTGATTCATAAATATCCGATAAGGCCAAATGCTGACCGGATTTGGTAAACCCTACAGAGACACTTGTATTCCAGCGCCTTGCAAGTTCTTTCAGTGTCGACACATCTAGATTTCTGTAATGAAAAAATGCTTCGAGATCGGGCATATAATGGGACAGGAAACGTCGGTCTAGACAAATTGAATTACCGCACATTGGAGACTGTCGTGCATCGAGAAACTCACTTAAAAACTCAATGGTTTTTGCTTCAGCTTCTGCCTCTGTAGTTTGTGAGTTCTGGACACGCTCTGTAAGACCTGATGTTCCGTGCTGACGTGTGTTCCACTCATCCATACCATCGAGTAACGCCTGAGGCTGGTTAACCGCGTACACAGGGCCCTCGCCGAGGATATTGAGATCTTTGTCCGTGACAACAGTAGCGATCTCGATGATACGATCGCGAGCCGGTGATAGCCCTGTCATCTCCAAATCAATCCAGATCAGATTTAAAGAGTCTTTCATAAATGTCCCGTAAACGTCATGCACTCGGAAAGGGTTCTCGCATTCGTGACAACCTTCAACAGCCGATCGACACCCAAGGCTACACCGTAGCTTTCGGGCAAGCCTTTCGTCAACGCCTCAAGTAACGCCTGATCTGTTGGAGGTATTGGCCGATGCAGTGCCTCTCGTCTCTGACAGTCCATCTCAAATCGTGCGGATTGCTCGACCACGTCAGTTAACTCGTAATACCCGTTCGCTATCTCACTTCCAGCAATGTAGAGCTCAGCACGCTTTGCAACCGACTCCCCGTTAACGACCCCTATCCGCGCCAATGCCGATTGAATGACCGGGAAATCGACCACGATGTGATTTACCAAATTTGGCTCGATCTCTGTCGCAAACAAAACATTAAGGAGACTGTCTAAATCCATTGTTGCAGCTACTTTTGATTCGAGTAGGTGGCTCGCAAAATGAACAAGTTCTTTGGCTTCGGCATCGTGAGGATTTAACCCAAAAAACGAAATAAATAAATCACGGTAAGAAACCACTTCCGGTCGACTAAATTCTGTGAGTGTTTCTATCAAATCTTGCATTTCACAAATCATTTCTTCAAATGGACGTGTGGCTGTTGGGCGATACCATTCCAGCATCGTGAATTCTATTGAGTGATGAGGCCCGTCTTCATTCGCACGGTACGCCTTACCAATCGAATGTAAAGGGTACGGATATTCCGATAGCAGACGCTTTAAATAGGTTTCAGGCGATGTGAGTAAGTAACCAATGTGGATTCCGGCCGGATCATGAACCGTAAAGCTATCAAGCCATGGATCCGAGGCGGGCGCTGTCGCTATGACAGGAACATCCACCTCAAGAGATTGTCTTGCCTCAAAAAACGACCGAAGCCCGGCTAGCAAACTGGCGCGGGCTTCGAGCATTTCAACGCTGGCCGTGGGCCGCCCTATCATTTTTTTGTTGCACGCGAGACATAGTCACCTGTTCGGGTGTCAACGCGGAGAATTTCACCAACTTCAATGAACAGTGGTACGTTAACAGTAGCACCTGTCGACAAGGTAGCAGGCTTCGAGCCTCCTTGAGCCGTATCGCCTTTCAGACCCGGATCTGTCTCGGTCACCTCAAGTTCAATGTGATTTGGCGGAGTCACTGCTAAGGGCGCTCCATTATATAATGTGATGCCATAAATCTCTTGCTCTTTCAGCCACTTCGCTACGTCACCAACCGCTTTTGTGTCAGCCGCGTGCTGTTCAAAAGAACCATCGGTCATCATAAAATGATAGAACTCGCCATCGGTGTACAAGTATTCCATGTCCAAGTCAATCACATCAGCGGCCTCGACAGAATCGCCTGACTTAAACGTCTTTTCAACGACGCGACCATTCTTAAGGTTCTTGATCTTAACGCGATTAAACGCTTGCCCTTTACCTGGTTTCACAAACTCATTTTCAACAATCGTGCAAGGATCACCGTCGACCAAGACCTTGAGGCCTGATTTGAACTCATTTGTTGAAAATGACGCCATTTACTAGTCTCCGGTGATGGTGACTGTGATAGTCGCGAATACTTCAGAGTAGACCTGACACTGCACCTCATGCTCGCCTGTGGTGCGCAGTGGACCCTCTGGAAGACGGACTTCACTCTTATCCAGTGTCAAACCAGCGGCAACGGCCGCCTCAGCGATATCACGAGTACCGATCGAACCAAAAAGCTTGCCCTCATCGCCCGCTTTGGCGATGATCGTAACCGTTTTCCCGTTCAAACTTTCAGCGCGCAAAATCGCAGCATCGATTTGTTCTTTAGCAGTTTTCTCGAGCTCAGCACGACGTGCCTCAAACTCAGCGATATTCGCCTCATTTGCCAATACCGCTCGCCCTTGCGGGAGCAAGAAGTTTCGTGCGTAGCCACCTTTCACGGTAACACGATCGCCGAGGGCACCAAGCTTACCAACTTTTTCAAGTAGAATTACTTCCATTTATTTATCCTCATATTCGGGTGGTTCCTGACGCGAGTGAGCCCGAAAATCCACAAACGCGTCGATCACTGCCAACAACGCCAGCAACATTAAAAGATATGGCGTAAAAAAGACCAAAGCTGCATAAAACATGATAATGAGTCCTCTGGACTCCCTCATACTCGTCAGCCCATGAACCAATGCAATGCCCGCAAACATCAAAGGTAATGCCCCTACCGGGGTAAACCGGAGCATCCACGGATCAATCAGAAATCCTGTAGTTGCTAAGAGCAGGCATCCGACCGCAAACATCCGCGGTAGGATTACCGCTTCGAACTCTGCCTTGAAACCCCCTGGGTTAAAGGCTTGAGCTTGAACAGCTCTAGCAAATATAAGTGCAAATATTGCACTGGTCATTTGCACAAAACTCAATGCCCCAACAGATAACGATGCCATCCACGCGTCAACGGTCACGCCATCCACCCCAAGGGCAGCAAGTTGAGCCGGCGCAGCGATCACCTCTTTGATCGCCGCCACCAGTCCCTTCAGCGTTTCTTCGTAGAGCGCGCCCACCAAAAACACCAATACCAGTGAGAGCCCGAGTGCGATCAAAAGAACTGAAATCCAGCTGAGTGTGCGATACAGCACCGCTGCCAAAATAATCGTAATCGCTAGGACCAGCAATACTGATGGATCACCAAAACCAAATGCCATAAAAGACGCGGACAGCATTGGTATCGCCGTCACTAGCAAAGATTTCTCAATGCCTCGGCGCAGTGCGTATAGAGCGACCACGGATGCCCCAGCCCATGAAAACAGGGGCAAGAATAACAGCAATGACGCAATCAAAGCTGCCCTCCACTCAGACGCCATAACATAGTGCGCCAGCCGTGCCATGAGGTCCCCTATTTATCAGATATCGTGCGAATCAGTGTAAGGAAGCAGAGCTAGGTACCGTGCGCGCTTAATGGCCGTTGCGAGCTGTCGCTGGTACTTGGAGCTTGTCCCTGTGATTCTTGAAGGCACGATCTTACCGGTTTCGGTGATGTATTGCTTCAGAGTATCCAGATCTTTGTAGTCAATTTCCGCAACATTTTCGGCCGAAAATCTACAGAACTTACGACGTCGGAAAAACCGTGACATACTTCTCTCCTATTCCCCAGTTGCTTCTTCAACGTCAACAATGTCTACGCCATTATTATCGTCTGCACTTTCTATAACGGCATCATGTGATTGCTCCGCATCTCTATCAGTGCGCCGCTCTGACCGCTCACGGTCCTGCCTACTTTCAGCGGCTTTAATCGGAGATATCTCAGTAATNGCATCTTTTCGCTTAATGACCATGTTGCGTAAAACCGCATCATTGAACCGGAAGGTCGTTNTCAGCTCATCTAAANTTTCAACCGAACTCTCGATATTCCATAGAATATAATGTGCTTTATGTAGATCGTTAATCGGATAAGCTAGCTGCCGGCGCCCCCAGTCCTCTGAACGATGGATGGATCCGCCTGCTTCAGTCACGGTATTGGTGTATCGCTCCATCATAGCAGGCACCTGCTCTGACTGATCAGGATGGAACAGCAAAACAATTTCGTAGTGATTCATTGTAACTCCTTACGGGTTTCGCCAGTCAGACAATCTGATTGGCAAGGAGACTGTCGACGTGGTCGACAAACCGGCGCCAGATAGTAGTCGACCCTGCGGCCTATTGCAATCGACAGATTTACTCAATTGTCGAGATCGTAACGATCCTCGCCATCTTCTTCATCTATCCCGCTGGCGGGTATCTTAACATTCCGAGCTGGCACCACGGTTGAAATGGCATGCTTGTATACCATCTGGCTCACAGTATTCTTCAGAAGAACAACAAACTGATCGAATGATTCGATTTGACCCTGGAGTTTGATCCCGTTGACTAGGAAGATCGAAACCGGAACGCGTTCTTTGCGCAAAATATTCAAAAAAGGGTCTTGAAGCGAGTGCCCTTTTGACATAATTACCTCCCGATACCGGACGGTCGTGGAGCCAATCTTTTCCAGCGGCTCCTAAGGCGGGTGTGATCACCCACGACGGTCTATGTATGCGTTTTTGTTGTTTATTAGAAAGCAGCTCATGCTGCTTCTGCACACTAGTCTACACCAAAAGGCGTAGAAATCACGATGGTTTGTTCGCGATCAGGGCCGGTACTGACAATGTCTATCGGCGCACCAACTACTCTACTCAATCGTTCAACATATTGTTTCGCGGCCTTAGGCATTTCGTCAAGCGAAGTCATCCCAAAAGTTGTTTCGTCCCAGCCTGGCAATGTTTCATACACGGGCCTCACTCTCAGATACTCGTCACCGCCCGGCAAGTAATCAACGACGTTACCATCCGGTAACTCATAAGCAACGCATATTTCCACCTCGCTTAGCCCATCGAGAACGTCAAGCTTGGTAAGACAAATACCACTAATAGAATTCACCTCTATCGCATGGCGCACCGCGACCGCATCAAACCACCCGCATCTGCGTCCTCGGCCCGTTGTGGTACCCACTTCTTGTCCTTTGACAGCCAAATGTTTACCCGCATTGTCAAATAGTTCTGTAGGCATTGGACCCGAGCCGACACGAGTAGCGTAGGCTTTGGTAATCCCAAGGATAGAATCAATATATCGTGGTCCTAAACCAGACCCTGTCGCAACGCCGCCGGCCGTCGTGTTTGAGCTTGTTACAAATGGATACGTACCGTGATCAATATCCAAGAGACTACCCTGAGCACCCTCAAACAACATAATTTTTCCATTGCGACGGCAGCGGTGTATTAAATCTACAGTATCGCAGACTGCGGTTTTGAAATAAGAAACGGCTTCTAGGGTCTCTTCTATCATCGATTCAACATCAACAGGCTTGGCTCTGTACCAATTTGTCAGAGTAAAATTGTGATACTCCATTAGTTCGCGAACTTTCTCGGAAAAGCCAGCCGGGTCAGCCGTATCTGCAACGCGCAGGCCCCGTCGAGAGACCTTGTCTTCGTATGCTGGGCCGATACCCCGGCCCGTAGTGCCGATTTTTGCATTGCCCCGCGCAGTTTCACGGGCTCGATCTAGAGCGACGTGCACTTGCAATATAAGAGGGCAATTGGTCGAGACATGCAGACGATCAATCACTGAATGGCCACGCTCTTGTAACATCCTTATCTCTTCCGTAAGCGCCTCAGGAGACAACACAACGCCGTTACCGATCACGCAACGAACGTGTGGCCGAAGGATCCCAGACGGAATCAAGTGAAGTGCCGTTTTTTTTCCATCTACCACCAACGTATGACCGGCATTATGGCCACCCTGATAACGAATCACGTAGTCCACTTTTTCGGTAAGTAGATCGACGATTTTCCCTTTACCCTCGTCACCCCACTGGCTACCGAGAATCACTAAACTCTGATGCATATCAACTAGACCCAGCTTAATTTGCTAGACGAACGAGAGTTTTTAAATCGGCGCTAAACCCGGTCGCGGCGCGCGCCCTACCGAAAGCCTCACCAACGTAGTCATAACGACCACCACGAACCAATAACTGATCACGTTTCAGTGAATAAATTCCAAAAACAAGGCCCGTGTGATAACTGAATCCGTGAGTTTCGCCGAAGTCGCAGTACCAGGACACATTCTCTGCCTCAAGACCCTCACGAACCGCAGCAACTTCCGAACAAGCAATCTGCAAAATATCCTCTAATTCACAAGACCTCAAAACCGTATCCAAATTACCATAGGCGTTTTTCAATACAGCTATCTCAGGCACTGTCCTCTCGAGCTTTGACAGCGCGTCGAGATCTTTGCGCACGAGCGCATCGAGTACCTGGCTTTGAAATGCTTCAGTGTGACTGCCGAGTATGGACTTCAAGGCGCCTGCATGACCAAAGTCGATCATCAGCGGTTCATCAGTAAATAGCCTGACTGTCTCAAGAGCTAACCGCACAATCTCGATATCAGCCGAAATGTCTGTATTTCCGAAAATTTCAGCACCTAACTGAACAGGGGTTCGATTTGAGTCACCGGTGGTCGGTAT
>PBZM01000006.1 GCA_002731015.1 Gammaproteobacteria bacterium | reverse complement strand
TTATTCATAGATAAAGGATCATTTTGTGGAATTAACCCTCACTCGTCCCGATGACTGGCACCTGCATCTCCGTGACGGCGCCGCGTTGCTAACCACTGTCCCTGACACTGCTAGAACGTTTCATCGCGCTATCATAATGCCGAACCTCAGGCCTCCTGTGACGACAGTAGAGGCAGCGCTTGCATATCGCAAGCGTATCCTTGACGCACTTCCATCGGGTATGTCATTCGATCCACTAATGACCCTCTATCTCGCTCCAGAAGTCAGTCCAAGTACGATTCAGAAAGCCGTCGCATCCGCTAATATTCAGGGAGTCAAACTCTACCCCCGGGGTGCGACAACCAATTCCGATGCTGGGGTCGCGGATCTTCATGGTGTGATGACAACGCTCGAAACAATGGCTGAGACCGGTCTTCCACTTTTAATCCACGGTGAGGTCACAGACCGCTCAGTCGATATTTTTGATCGCGAGGCTGTCTTTCTTGATAAAACCCTTGACCCGTTGATAGAGCGACTACCCACTCTCCGTGTGGTCCTCGAGCATATAACTACCAAGGACTCTGTTGATTTTGTCAAAGCGCACCCAAGGATGGGTGCAACTATTACCGTACATCACTTGATGTATGAACGTAATGACATGCTCGTCGGGGGTATCCGACCCCACTTATACTGCTTACCGATACTGAAACGTAGCTCACACCGGAATGCTCTCATCGAGGCAGCGACCTCTGGAGACAGTCAGTTCTTCCTCGGAACCGATTCAGCACCTCATGCGATTAGTGAAAAGGAATCTGATTGTGGATGCGCCGGTTGCTATACAGCACCCTTCGCTTTGGAGCTCTACGCCGAAATCTTTGAGGCCTACAGTAAGCTTGAAAGACTTGAGGCATTTGCGAGCCATAACGGTCCCGATTTTTATGGTCTCCCAAGAAATACCGACACGGTGACGCTGATCAAAAAAGAATCGATAATCCCATTTGCCAAAGCATTCGGCGAAAACGAAGTCCGGCTACTCCGTGGTGGAGAACCCGTTACGTGGAGCCTCGTATGATTGAGCCCGATGTAATGTCGCGTGACGGTAACTCTAACGAAACACAGAAGCCAAAAAAGAAAACACGGCTTGGCAAGCGTTTCAGGGGATTTTTACCGGTCGTGGTTGATCTAGAAACCGGCGGTTTCAATGCCGAAACAGATGCGCTGCTCGAGGTCGCTATGGTGATATTGAATATGGATGAAGACGGCACGATCTTCGTCCAAGATCAGGTCCACGCCCATATCCAGCCGTTTGAGGGTGCCAACTTAGAGCCCGCAGCTCTCGAGTTTACCGGCATCGATCCCTATCACCCTCTGCGTATGGCCGAGACTGAAAAAGAGGGGCTCAGTCGCATGTTTAAACCTATTCGCGACGCTATTAAGCATCACGGATGTAATCGCGCTGTATTGGTCGGCCACAATGCTCACTTCGATCTTGGGTTTCTCAACCAGGCGATCGAGCGCTCAGGGGTTAAGCGCGCACCCTTTCACCCTTTCTCATGTTTTGATACCGCCACGCTTGGCGGACTCGCATATGGTCAAACCGTACTGGCAAGAGCTTGCGATGCGGCTGGTTTGGAATTTAATCATGACGAAGCGCACTCCGCCCGCTATGACGCCGATTTAACCGCACAACTGTTTTGCGAAATCGTCAATCGATGGCGCGATCTGGGTGGGTGGGATCCCAACGAGGACTCAGCTAGCCAGTGACTCAATATCCAGTGATCGGGCGGCAATCACCGCCTGCGTGCGTGAGTGCACCTTGAGTTTTCTCAGAATAGCTGTGACATGGGCCTTGACAGTTGCTTCACTGACATCCAGTTCGTAAGCGATTTGCTTATTCAGAAGCCCTTGCATCAACATCACCAGAACGCGAAACTGCTGTGGAGTGAGCGATGCAATTCCTTCAGCGACCTTCGCTTCTTTATCGTCAACAATAGGCGAATCCAGATTCACATCGTCAGGTATCCATGCCTCACCATCGAGCGCAGCCTGAACCGCCTCGACTATCGTTTCTAAAGCAACGCTCTTCGGAATGAATCCAAGCGCACCGTACTGGATAGAACGACGGATGACTGTGTGGTCTTCACTTCCAGATACAACGACCACGGGCATTTCTGGGCTCTGTCCTTTTAAATAGACAAGACCTGAAAAACCGCTAGCTCCCGGCATCGTTAAATCCAAAAGCACCAAGTCCGCATCATTGTGCTCCGATGCTGCATCTTGCAACTCAGCCATCGACGACACCTCAACGATATCAACCTGTTTGGCTACTTTGGATACAGCTTGCTTTAAAGCCGCTCGAAATAAGGGGTGATCATCTGCGATCACAATTTTGCAATGATGCATAACGTAAATCCGGTACTATCGGGGCACCAAAGATACCAAAGTTTTAGAGAGAAGCGAAAACAACCGCGAATTTGTGCGCTGTTTAGCTATAAAAAACACCCGCAATAGTTGTGAGCGTGCGGGTATTGTGACGTGCAATTGTAAATCAGCGATTCATACGATTTTCAATTAATTCGTCAACCACTGATGGATCCGCAAGCGTTGACGTATCGCCCAATGCACCGTAATCGTTCGCGGCAATTTTCCGCAAAATACGTCGCATGATCTTTCCAGACCGAGTCTTCGGTAGGCTTGGTGCCCACTGAATGAAGTCGGGTGATGCAAAAGGTCCTATCTCAGAACGCACTTGGGTCTTGAGTTCGGTACGAAGCTCCTCTGTGGGCTCGACGCCTTGCTGAAGGGTCACATAAACATAGATACCCTCGCCCTTGACGTCATGCGGATAACCTACTGTCGCTGCTTCGGCGACAGCACTGTGGGCAACCATCGCTGACTCAATCTCAGCCGTACCCATCCGATGACCCGAAACATTCAATACATCATCGACACGGCCGGTAATCCAGTAATATCCGTCCTCATCGCGACGCGCGCCATCGCCGGTAAAATAGCGATTTGCAAATGAAGAAAAATAGGTCTGTTCAAACCGCTCATGATCTCCCCAGCAACTGCGGCCTGACGACGGCCACGAGTCCAGTATCACCAAATTACCATCCGCAGCACCTTCTAGAATATTGCCGTCATTATCAACTAGTGCTGGCTGTACTCCAAAGAACGGTAGTGTAGCGGAACCAGGCTTAGCCGCGGTCGCTCCCGGCAACGGCACGATCATGATGCCGCCGGTCTCTGTCTGCCACCATGTGTCAACGATTGGACATCTTCCTTGCCCGAAAACACGGCGATACCATTCCCACGCCTCTGGGTTAATTGGTTCCCCGACAGAACCCAAGAGACGAAGTGATGAGAGATCCGAGTCACCGAGCACACTCTCCCCTTTGACCATTAAGGATCTAATAGCTGTAGGCGCTGTGTAAAACTGGTTGACCCTATGCTTTTCAATAACACGACCGACACGAGAAGTATCAGGATAGGTTGGCACACCCTCGAACATTAGGGTGGTTCCACCGTTGGCGAGCGGCCCATACACAATATATGAGTGGCCTGTGATCCAACCCACGTCAGCCGTGCACCAGTAAATATCACCATCCTTGTAGTCAAACACATACTGGTGGGTCAACGAGGCATAAACGAGATAGCCGCCAGTAGTATGTTTTAGGCCCTTTGGCTTGCCTGTTGAGCCTGAGGTGTAGAGTATGAACAGCGGGTCTTCCGCATTCATTGGTTCTGGATCACAGTCGACCGCCTGGTCGGCACATACATCGTGGTACCACACATCCTTCGAACCCATGGCGACATCACCACCTGTAGATTTCACGACGAAGACTTTTTCGACGCCCTTGCATGATTCAAGATCCATCGCCTTATCGACGTTGGCCTTTAATGCAACAGTACGACCGCCCCGACGACCCTCGTCGGCAGTAATAATGATCTTAGAACCCGATTCCTCAACACGCACGGCTAGCGCGTCTGGAGAGAATCCACCAAAAACAATCGAGTGAACAGCACCAATCCGGGTACACGCTAGCATCGCCACGGCCGCTTCCGGAATCATTGGCATGTAGAGAGTGACGACATCACCCTTCCTAACACCTTGAGCGCGTAAACCATTCGCAAAACGACACACACGCTCATACAACTCCCGATAAGTCACTTTCTCATCAAAGCTCGGATCGTCGCCTTCCCAGATGATCGCTGTTTGATCACCACGAACCAGAAGGTGACGATCAAGACAGTTATATGAAACGTTCAAAACACCGTCTTCGTACCACCGGATGTCAATATTTCCAGGAGCAAACGAGGTATTCTTAATTTTGGTTGGAAACTGAATCCAATCGAGACGCTTGGCCTGTTCTGCCCAGAACGTCTCTGGGTCTTCAATGGATTGACGATACATCGCTTCATAAGTTCTCTCGTCTACCCAAGCACTCGCCGAAAGCGCAGGATCAACCGGATACAACTTGGGATCGGTCATGAAGACTCCTCAATAAAATACTTAATGATTAAATTCTCAACCTTTAGCGAAAAACTCCCAATACGACGATCGTCTCGACAAACCTAAATTAAAATATGATATTCAGAGGAAGGTCCTCACTTGAGCGATCATAGTAGAAATGTCAGTATCCATCGAAAAAAGAGCCATCAACTTTGCGTCCTTGTCCATCACGTAAATCCGTGATGAATGATCAACCGTATAGTTGGTAGGATCTTCCCCGACCTTACGAGCGTACACCTGATAACGACGCATAACCTGCTCGATCCTTACGCGGTCTCCGGACAGGCCCTTAAAAGTGGGTTCAAATGCCCGCGCGTACTCGGTGACTGTTGCAACCGTGTCACGTTCAGGGTCAACGGTAACAAAAAGCCCAGAGACACGCTTCTTGTCGTTGCCAAGCCCCGCATACACCTGTGCCATCCTCGCAACTTCAGTCGGACAGACATCAGGACAGTAGGTATAACCAAAATAAATCATGATTAATTCCGTTTCCAAGGATGCTGTGTCCAAAGGACCTTCGAACGTCTGAAGTGTGAAGTGCCCACCAATTTGAGCACCGGGCATGCCGCGCTCACCGGTAGCCAAGTTGCGCAGGAACGGAAATGCAACCAACCCAGCTAACAGAAATGCGGCAACTAATGGTGCATAACGCTTCAATGGATCCACCTCTATGAATCTGCAATTTTCAGTAACAGAGCTGGCGGCATTTGTCGCGCCTGCCTCGCTGACCAACGCCCGATCACGCCAACGATAGCACCTGTTATTGACGGTGCAAGTAACCAGACCTGCCACTTCGACGACCATTCGAGGTTAAAGATTTTTGAGTAGACAAACCAACTAAGAAAATCAGTACCCAGCGCCGCCAAAAAGCCGCTGACAACCCCCAAGGTAAGAAATTCAGCCCACTGAGACTGCGACAATAAATCGTCAGAGCCACCAAGACTCCTGAGGATCGCTGACTCCTTGCGGCGCTCAGGAAGTGATGTTTGGATGCTTGCCACCAGAACCAGAATTCCGCCCACCACAACAAAGTAGAGGACTACGCTGACGGCCTGAGACACACGGCCCAGAATACCGCGTACCTGATTCAAAATTGCGTCCACCGATAGCAACGTCACTTGCCGGAACTCACTGCTAATCTCGGCGGTTTGCGCTGAAGGATTCGGAAGTCGCATGCTGGTCAACCGCGTCGACTGAAATGGCTCAAGAGTCCCCGGTGAAAAAATCATAAAAAAGTTTGGAAGCATCGATTCCCACTGTACCTTGCGGGTACCAATGACCTCAGCTGAAATACGATCTGGGCCAATAGTGTAAGCAATTATATCACCTATTGCTAAGTCCAGTTCATCGAATAGCTTTGACTCGACAGTGACAAGCCCTGGACCATCACTAGACGTAAAAAAACGCCCGCGATCAATTAAATTATCACGACCAAGAACACCTGATTCTGTCAAACTCAATTCACGTCTTACCGAGCCCGGAGGCTCCGTCCCGCCTAAAAACTCAGCCAATGGTGCCCCATTCACTGTTTCCAAACGCCCACGGACAATCGGATACAAAGGCGCCAAATCTCCACCTTTCGATGTCACCGCCTTAATAAAATCGGCTTGATCCTGATCCGTAATATTCAAGGCAAAGGTGTTGGGTGCGTCGTTTGGGATCTGTCTTTCCCAGGTAGAAATTAGGTCGAATCGAATTAACGCAACCATGGCAACAGCGAGTGCCGTGAGCGAGAAGGCCATTAGTTGACCGCCTGAGGATGCAGGGTCTCGAATCAGCTGCTGTATACCAAACCGCCAAGCAGGACCAAATCGCTCCAATGGACTAAGGCCCCGGATTACAAGACGGCCAGTTAAAGTAACCAGCGCAACCAGGATGAAAACAGCTACCAACACCCAACCTGTTAGACGCCAGTCGTTACTGTAGAGGTATCCAAGTGTCCCGACGGAGAAAAGTGCGAACACGTATTGACCAAGTTGTCCCATAATCGTGAGCGGGTAATCACGCTTAAAAACACGGATAGGTGGTACGTTAGAAAGCAGTATTAATGCCGGTGCCGCAAACCCAAAGAGAATAACGAAGCCAGTCAACAGGCCTAAAAAGGCGGGTCGACTAGTGGGTTCAGGCAAACTGATTGTCAGCAACCCCGCGATGGTATCGACCAGGACGATCTGCAAAAAGTAGCCGACGACAACACCGAAACTACTTGCTAGACAACCGAGAACCATAATCTCGGTAGCGAAAATCTTGAAAGTCTCACGACCGCTCAGCCCAAATGTTCGAAATAAAGCACTATCAGAGATGTGATCCGAGGCCCACCGGTTGGCGGTCATAGCAATTGCGGCCCCGGACAACAGAACCGTCAAGAGTCCTGCCAACGACAAATAGGTGGTTGCTCGTGTCAGTGCATTACCAACCTCGGGACGACCATCCACCACACCATTTAACCGCTGACTGATATCGAGTTCTGGCTCGACGTAGGCTTGAAAACCCTGAATGTCGCCATCTGCAAATAGCGTTATATAACGAACACGACTACCTGGTTGAATGAGTTGAGAAGACTCCAAATCAGCTTGATTCATCAGCAGTCTTGGTGTCAGTGATACAAACGAACCACCTCGGTCTGGTTCAAAAACAAGAATCTTGGTGATTTCGAGCTCCGTCTCACCGACTGAAACCCAATCTCCGACTTCGACATCGAGTTTTGATACTAATTGAGGGTCAGCCCAAGCGGTGCCGGGATCCGGGATTCTCGAGGTCGGATAGCCAATCCCCGCTCGACTGTCGGCGATCTCGAGCTGCCCCTTGAGTGGATACCCATCAGTGATAATCTTTATACCCGTCAGCTCAAAGGTCGAACCACTGCCAATAACCGAGGGAAATTCAATGGTCTCCGTTGCGAGAACACCCCTTGATTTGGCCTCGGCCAGCCAATCGGTCTCAATGGGACGAGGGCTTCTCAGCTTTAGGTCGCCGCCAAGCAAAGCGGCCGCATCCGCACGCATAGCCCGGTCTATGCGATCGGTGAGTACTTCAGTGGTGGTCATCGCAGCGACAGATACAACAATTGCCAAAGCCAAAAGTGTTAGTTGGCCGCTCGAAAACTCACGCCACAGTAGACGTAACGCAATCATGCAGCGACCTCATTCAGGTGTCCATCTTCGAGATGGAATACTCGTTGACATTTACCAGCCAGGCGCTCATCGTGNGTGACGAGAATCAGAGTTGTACCGGTGTCTCGATTTAGATTNAACAATAGTTCAGTAATAGACTCACCGGTTTTACGATCGAGATTACCGGTNGGTTCGTCAGCAAATAAAAGAGCCGGTTCATTAACNAACGCNCGAGCNACAGCGACACGTTGTTGCTCACCACCTGATAACATTCGCGGTCTATGATGGATGCGGGCCTCGAGGCCCACTCTATCGAGCCACTTTATCGAGCGTTCTTTGGATTCGTTTACAGATAGGCCCATCAATTCGAGCGGCAACATTACGTTTTCCAAAGCCGTTAGACCCTGCAGAAGTTGGAAACTTTGAAATACAAACCCAATACGGCCGCGGCGAATACTCGCGCGCTGATCTTCAGTCAGACCGCTGAACGTCTCTCCGTTCAGCAAAATATCGCCAGATCTAGGTACATCGAGACCGGCTAATAGAGACAACAGCGTGCTCTTACCGGAGCCCGATGGGCCAACAATTGCTAAACTTTCTCCGGGGTTGATCTTCAGTTCGAGAGACTCTAAAACTGAAAGACAAAGACCGGTTTGGTCTTCAAATCCGTGTGATACATTACGAACATGAAGGACTGGTTGTGCAGACATTACGCGTCATTTCCCTCTGGTTAACTCTTATTTCCCCCGTCTTCGCCGCTCCGACGTTGTTGGTCGTTGGTGACAGTTTGAGTGCGGGTTACAGACTTGACCCGGGTCGTAGTTGGGTCGATATCTTGGCCAACAACGCCAAGCGTTTAGTGGGGACAGATGTACAAGTTTTAAACGCTTCGATTTCAGGAGAGACCACTACTGGTGGTCTGTCACGTCTACCTGGCTTGTTGGATCGCCATCAACCCAATTCTGTTCTCATCTTGCTAGGAGCAAATGATGGACTGCGCGGGTTACCATTAGACACCATGCAAGACAACTTAAAATCCATGTTCGCTATGGTGGAAGCTAGTGGGGCTCAAGTGCTCTATGCCGGCATTGAATTACCAAGAAACTACGGCGGACCCTTTACGCGGGCATTTCGGAGCGCTCAGGATTCGGTCGCCAGAGAGACCGGTATCTCCTATTTGCCTTTTTTTTTAGAGCCCGTGGCACTTGATGGGAGTCTTTTTCAAGATGATGGACTACACCCAACGGCGGACGCACAACCTATCATCGCAGAATACGTTGGTCGATTCCTTTACGAATCAATGTCGAGATAATTCAACCGAGCCAGATCATCAGCCAACCGGATCAGATACCTATCCGTCATGGCAGAAACATAATCCGTCACTCTCATCAACCGCTGATATTTTGAATCTTCTGGTTGAGGTCTGAATTTACCGAGACGGATCAGTGCGTCGTGGGCTTTTGAGCTTACATTGGTCCCACCTCCAACAGAGCGAGAAAAAGCCTCTGCACCGTCAATCAAGTGTGACAAAACACCACCCAATAACCGATCACATCGGTCCTCATCCGACTGCTTTGTTAGATCGACGTAAATCCGCTCACGGGCCAGGGACTTCGCTCGCTCAATAACTTCGCCGGCAGATGCCCGCCGCCAATCTAACAGGTCCTCTTCAAAGACACCTTTGAGAATATCGTCATAGTGCGATTGGAATCTTATTTGTGCTTCGTTGACCAAAGCATCGATCGCTGCAGAGCGCAAGAGCTCGAGCTTAGCTTCCGAGTCGTCCAGTAGTTGTTCATATAAATTTCGTCTCGCGCCGCGGTCAACAAGCTCTTTCATAATCGAAGAGACCTCTTCGTAATCAAGATGTCCGAGCTCGACCGCATCTTCCAGATCAATCAATGCATAGCATATGTCGTCTGCAGCCTCGACCGCATACACAAGCGGATGACGAGCCCAAGCATCCGGCATTTTCTCCACTAGGCCGAGGTGAGATGCTAGCTCCCGCATGAATGGGAGTTCCGCTTGATTAATTCCGTGTTTGCGCTCGGTCTGACCAAACACAGAATCGGCAGTGAATGGATATTTTAAGAAGGTGCCAAGGGTAGCGGCTGTCAAACGCATTCCCCCGTCAAACCAGTGGCGCTCGAGACAAGTAATTACCCGAAATCCCTGTGCGTTTCCCTCGAAACCCAAGAGATCTGAACGCTCAGCGCGTATTAATCCCTCCAAATACTCTGGCCTAGATTCAAAGAATTGACGTATAGCCCCTTCCCCCGCATGCCCAAATGGTGGGTTACCGATGTCATGCGCCAAGCAGGCAGTCTGAACCAACGCACCAATCCCAAGATCGGAATGCTGGTCCGACAGTAATCCTTGCTCATGCATCCAACGACCTAGCCTCACGCCCAACGATCGACCGACCGACGCAACCTCCAAGGAGTGCGAGAGACGGGTATGCACGTGGTCATTATCTGATAATGAATGCACCTGTGTTTTAACCGCCAAACGCCGAAAAGCACCAGAAAAAATTAAGCGGTCATGATCACGTTCCCACTGACTGCGATCATCTTCTGGCTGCTTTGGTACCCAAACATCGTCGCGCCCCATGCGGACGGTTGAAAGCAATGTATTCCAATCCATCATCCGTCAATCAGTCCCTGATGTGGATGTGAATCCTCATCCGTTAGTTTCCGTCGAGGGTAAAGATCGAAACGAACTGTCTTACCCATTACTTGCGATGAGGGCACGCGACCGGCCAAAAAATCAGCCTTGATTGGCCGTTTTACAACAACCCGGGCCGCACCCGAATCCAGAGCGGCGTCAAGCAGTCTTTCGGGTTTTTCTGTTGTCCCTCCGAGGGTATGCAAAACCTGCATTGACAACGAGGGCGCTGTTTTACGGTCTTTTGGAAACATTGGGTCAATATAAACGACTCCGTGCGAAACGTGCGACATGAGATCAAGACTGTCCGCGCACTTCATTTGCACACGCTCACACCAGCCAGTGTCGCTATTTTCGGCACGACGTAACGCATCTCTCAACAAAGCAGCCACAACCGGTTGCCGCTCGACCGCAGACACTGCGCACCCGATGTTCGCGAGAACACTCAAATCACCACCTAGACCAGCGGTCGCATCAAAAATCGCGGGACGTAATCCCTTCTGGCAACCCATCGCACGGGTCAGTGCTTCACCCGTTACAGCCCTGATGCGGCGTGCTCGAGTACCTTCCACAAAATCAACATGAACACTGGAACGGAAATCAAACGCGGCTGACTTCAGCGACAAGCCTTTGTCGTCCCACCACAAGTAATGCCCGGAATCCGGAACATCAACCTGCCAATGAACGCTTAGCCAGTGAATGTGAGCCATGGCCGTATCTCGGCTCACCACTTGACAGAGTTGATCTACACCAATCCAACTCATCGCCAACTCAGATTCCCGTGACGAAGCGCCAGGCGTTATCAAAAAGCCCCATCCAGGGTGTGACCCGTGATGTGCCTGCTGGTGCGAAGGAAAGCTGTGAACGCAACACGACCCGTTCCGGGTGAGGCATCATAATGGTAACTCGTCCGTTCTCGTTACAGAGACCAGCAAGCCCTGCTGCCGATCCGTTCGGGTTACCGGGATAGCTGATTTCTGCGTGTCCACTATCGTCGGTATACACGAGACTTGTGAGTCCAGCGTCAGCCAATGCCTGTACCTCCAGAGCAGCATGCTCAAACCGTCCTTCTCCGTGGGCGACAGCAATCGGGAAACGTGTGCCCGTTAAATCCTTGAGCAATACTGATCGGCTCTGGGGCAGAGTCGCCAGTGTCAGACGCGCCTCAAATTGCTGAGACTTGTTCGGTAACAAAGGCTTAAAGTGATTCGCACCGGGTATCAATGGCGCCAGCTGGGCCATCATCTGACATCCATTGCAGATGCCAAGTGATACGGTATTTTCTCGATGGAAAAAATCAGAAAACATTCTCGATAATTCGTCATTGAAAAGGATTGAGCGAGCCCATCCGGATCCAGCTCCAAGGACGTCCCCATAACTAACCCCGCCACACGCTGCTAATGCATCAAAAGACTCCAAGGTCTGTCGACCGCTCGTTAAATCTGACATGTGCACATCGATGGCCTCAAATCCACAATAATCGAATGCGTAGGCCATTTCTATCTGACCGTTGACTCCTTGTTCACGTAATATTGCGACACGAGGTACCTGGGCCTCGCTTCGACGTCTACCAGAGATCTCTAGCTTCTTAGGAATCACCGAGGCTGCTAAGCCTTTCGTCTCGTTCTCGATGTTCAGAGACTCTTCCTTTACACAACTCGGATTATCGCGTAATCCTGCCATCGCGAAGCTGACCTCACTCCACGATCGCTCTAGTGCTACGCGGCTCTCCTCAAGAATGACCGAGCCGTCGGAAATAATCGTCAAAGTCTGTGTGTGATCGGGTTTACCCAACACGTGCGCGCGCAGAGCTATATCCGTGCATTGGTCAAGCACCGCGACAACATCTGCGTTTGCGACTTCGAAAACACACCCTGCTTCTTCATTAAACCAGAAAGCTATTGGATCCNATCCTCTGGGAGTTTGTGCTTTCANACCCATACGAGATGCAAATAGCATCTCTGCGACGGTCGCGAGTAGACCACCATCTGAGCGGTCGTGATAGGCCAGTAGTCGGCCCTCGGAATTTAATCGTTGCAGTAGCTCGAAACATGCTCTTAATTCATTGGGATTGACGTCTGGTGATATATCACCTAACTGTGACGTTACCTCACATGCGATTGATCCAGCCAACCGATACCGTCCAAGATCAATCGCGATCAATGCTGAATCGTGGCCCCTTAGCAAGGGAGTTTTTGTCTTTTCGATGTCTGTAACGGGCGCAAAACCTGAGCAAATTAGAGACATCGGACTGACTACCTCGTGGACGCCATAAGAATCGCTCCATCCTGTTTTCATGGACATAGAATCCTTGCCCACAGGAATACAAATCCCAAGTGCCGGACAGAACTGACCACCTACAGACCTTACTGCATCATAAAGCCTGGCATCCTCACCCTCTGTACCTGCTGCACACATCCAATTTGCAGAGAGTTTAATCTGACCCAAATCACCAATAGCAGCACCCGCCATATTCAAAATGGTCTCTGCCACAGCCATCCGAGCGGATGCTGGGGCGTTAACCGTCGCCAGAGGGGTTCTCTCACCCATTGCCATTACCTCACCGGTTACAGAACCGATTGCAGAGTGAGTGATTGCGCAGTCCGCTACCGGCACCTGCCACGGACCAATCATCTGGTCTCGATGAACCAAGCCAGACACTGTCCGGTCACCAATGGTTATGAGAAAGTTTTTGGAGGCCACCGTCGGATGCCTGAGGACGCGATGAGCGAGTTCAAGAAATGTAATATCAGAAAAGTCAGCGGGTACAAGATCAACTGAGATCGTCGATGCATCACGTTTCATTTTAGGTGGTTGGCCAAAAAGTACATCAACCGGAAGTTCGACTGGCGCGATTTTTTCCCCTTTTTTTTCGACAGATAAATGCGGTTTATCATTTGCATAACCGACCACTGCGTAGGGACATCGTTCACGCACACAAATAGATTCAAATGTATCCAACTTGTTCAAATCAATCGCGAGAACGTAGCGTTCCTGGGATTCGTTACACCACAGCGCCAGTGGAGATAACGATGGATCAGCCGATGGAATCCAGTCCATCGAGAATTTTGCGCCCACACCTCCGTCTTTGACCAATTCGGGCAAAGCGTTTGACAGACCACCGGCTCCAACATCGTGAATAAAGACAATCGGATTATCCCGTCCCCGCAACCAGCAGCGGTCGATTACTTCTTGGCAACGACGTTCCATCTCCGGATTAGCACGCTGAACAGACGCGTAGTCCAAATCACTCCCTAAGGTACCCTCACCGAGCGAACTTGCTGCCCCTCCGCCCAATCCGATAAGCATAGCTGGCCCGCCCAATACGACTAAGGGTGTGCCTTTAGAAAAGGACCTTTTATGAACTTGACCATCCGCAACGGACCCAATACCACCCGCAACCATAATTGGTTTCACATAACCACGACGACGATCCCCTGAAGGTGTAGGTTCAGAGGCCTCATAAGCTCTAAAGTAGCCATTCAGATTCGGTCGGCCAAACTCATTGTTAAAGGCGGCGCCACCGATTGGTCCCTCCAGCATGATTTGCAGGGATGAGGCCAGACGAGTGGGCATCGGGAGATCATGCTCCCATGGCATTTCAAGTTCTGGGATCCTGAGATAATTTACGCTAAATCCCGTAAGGCCCGCCTTGGGCTTAGCTCCGCGACCAGTTGCACCCTCATCCCGAATCTCGCCGCCGGCGCCCGTTGCTGCGCCCGGATTCGGAGACACCGCTGTCGGATGGTTGTGGGTTTCCACTTTCATCACGAGGTGAACCGGCTCGAGGACTGACTGGTACCTGTTCGTGAGTGGATTAACGTGGAACCGTTCGGCTAAAGGCCCTTCTACAACGGCAGCGTTATCTGTGTAGGCAGACAGAACTCCACTTGGAGAGATGTCATAAGTATTCCTGATCCACTGGAATAAAGTCTTCGGTTGATCCTCACCATCCAGCGTCCAAAATGCATTGAAAATTTTGTGACGGCAGTGCTCCGAGTTTGCTTGTGCGAACATCATTAACTCTACATCGGTCGGATCGCGAGCAAGTCTATCGTAAGCATCTGCGAGGTAGTCGATCTCATCCTGAGACAGTGCCAGCCCATATTTTTTATCAGCTGCCTTGAGGGCCCTAGTAGGTTCGGCCCCGAGCCTGACTATCCCAAGTGGCTCAGGTGGTTCGGGAGTAAAGAAGGCATCAAGAGGAAGTTCGTCAAGGACGTCTTCCATCATCGGGTCAGAAATTAGTCGATTCAGGAGCCCCCGGTCAGCGTCTCCATACTCACCTTCGATCACCACATGCATGCCGCGTTCAATCCGCGAAACGCTCTCAAACCCACAATTTTTCACGATTTCAGTGGCTTTAGAGCTCCATGGCGAGGTCGTCCCAGACCGTGGTACTACTACACTGCCCGAGCCAATATTCAAGGGACCCGCACCCAGAAGTTCCGTCAATTTTTTAGAATCATGGACCTCCCCCATCACAAAGAACAAGTAGGTACAATTCAAACCCTTGATCTGGATTCCATTCGCCTGAGCCCTTGCGATGAGTGACTGGATACGAAAAGAGGAGAGAGCACGATCTCCCTGCAGAATGAGCATGTCAATCGGTCCTTGATACGATTGAGAAGTTAAACTGAGAGTTTAGCAGAGCCAGCGATCGCACCAGAGTTTTCCGTAGATTTTTTACTCCGAAGCCATCCGGTTTAAAGCACGTCGCGAACTAAAAAATTTCCTGAGGAGTGCAGCCGATTCCTCTGCCAAAAGACCTCCAGCCACTTGAATCTGGTGATTGTAAAAATCGGTATTTGCAAGTTGTAATTGAGAGACCAAAACACCTGCCCTTTGCTCTTCCGTAGCATAAAAAACTCTTTCAACTCGCGCATGGATGAGTGCGCCAAAACACATAGTACAAGGCTCAAGAGTGACATAAAGCGTGGAGCCTGGCAGCCGATAATTGTCGACCGAACGGTTGGCCGCACGAATTGCTGCAATTTCGGCGTGATGACTGGCGTCGCAACTAGAGATCGGTGCATTCCAACCCTCACCAAGCAGGATTCCGTCTCGCACCAAAACAGCGCCGACTGGCACTTCTTCGAGTGATGCAGCGTATTGTGCCAACTCGAGTGCCTGCCTCATCCAGAGCTCGTCATCCTTTGTAAATTCAATGGCTCTCATAAGATTTCCGCGTGCTCGTGTAAGTTGACGAACCATCCCGAATAGGTTCTCCTACACGGTCTATTGAATGGTGCAGAAGATGAGATAGAAACGTTGTCGACACTATATCCAAAAATTGATCCGGACGGACTACTCGAGTATTCGGTTGTGTTCAGTGATCGTTCGATAAATCACATGTCCCTAGCCTTTCAGGACACCATACGCGGACTACATGAGGGTCTTAAATCTTTATATAACGCGTCATCCTGCGTATTAATCCCGGGTGGTGGAACCTTTGGCATGGAAGCTGTCGCCAGACAATTTGCTAAAAACCAAAAGGTAGTTGTATTACGTAATGGATGGTTCAGTTTTCGCTGGACCCAGATTTTTGATCATGGTGTGACACCGGCGCATGTCGAGGTAGCAAAAGCGCAGGCTGATAGTGATCGATCAGATCAGCAGTTTTCGCCAGCGCCTTTGGACGAAATCTGTGCTTCAGTCCGGTCTTCACGGCCTGATATTGTTGTTGCGCCCCACGTAGAGACATCAGCCGGGATTCTACTACCTGATGGTTACATCAAACAACTCACCGATGTAGCGCACGAAGTCGGCGCAATTTTTGTTCTGGACTGTGTTGCAGCCGGCGCGATCTGGACGGATATGGGAGCACTTGGGATTGACGTATTGATCACCGCCCCACAAAAAGGTTGGTCATCGACTCCATGCGCGGGAGTAGTCATGCTCTCCGATCGCGCGTTGGAGCGGATGGCGATCACTGAGTCAGACAGCTTCGCTCTTGATCTCAAAAAGTGGCACAGCGTTATAGGCGCCTACCTTAGTGGAGGCCATACCTATCATGTGACGATGCCGACCGACGGTCTCGCAAAATTTCACGAAACATATAAAGAAATGGCGGAACTTGGATTTGATTTCCTCAAAGCCCGGCAAATTGAGTTAGGGAATGAGACTCGTTCGTTGATAGACGATTATGGGTTTAAGAGTCTTGCCGCCGAAGGGTTCGAGTCTCCGACCGTTGTGGTTTCCCACACCGACCGAGCTGATTTCAAAAACGGTAGCGCATTTGCAGGTGTCGGTATGCAGGTCGCCCCTGGCGTTCCCCTCGAGTGCGGAGAATCACCTAATTTTCAAACCTTCCGTATTGGATTATTCGGTCTTGACAAACTTTTGAATGTCGATCGCACTGTTTCTTATTTAAACGAAGCTTTGAAAAAGCTTGTTTAACCTTTCTATGCTATGACGGCTATCGTAAAAATTACACAAACCCATCGAAAATCAAGCGAATTAAGTAGCCATGCCGAGAGTGCTGCGTGACATTTGTCATGGTCGCACCGAACGGTGCTCGCAGGACCACGAGGGATCATCCAGCAATTCCGGTGACTGACGAAGATTTGATTGAAACCGCTGTGTCCTGTTACGACGCAGGAGCCCGCGGCCTCCACGCGCACATACGTACTGAAAAACAAACACATCTTCTGGATGTTGAGCGGTATGAGACACTGATTTCAAAACTGAACGAACGATTACCAAATTTGGAAGTTCAAGTTACCTCAGAGGCCGCAGGAGTGTACGAATCAGATGCCCAGATCAATTTATTATCGCGGATAAACGCGCCATGGGTTTCCGTTGCAATACGGGAGATCATGCGTTCTCAGGATCTAGAAAAATTACAAACATTTTTTTTTCGATTACTTAACAAGAGTCGAGTACAGTTTATTTTGTATGACGCGGATGATCTCAAAACACTCGCGGCGCTCATTGATCGGTCAATTATTCAGACCGATGTAATTGAAGTGCTCTACGTCCTTGGTCGGTACTCAGCTAATCAGGAGAGCACCCCTGATCAACTTGATCCATTTTTGGATATCAGAGACCGATTCAAAAAGACCTATATCCTTACTCGAGAAATGATCTGTGCGTTTGGCAAAGGCCAGATCCCTTGCTTACTGCGAGCGGCTTCGGAAGGTATCGATCTCCGTATCGGGTTCGAAAATGGTATATGGTTGCCAGATGGAACGATTGCCGAGAACAATGCCGCGCTCGTTAGCGCACTATTGCAGTCATTGCCGGACGGTACCCCCTGATACAAACATTATTATGCCGGATCCAATTATCAGGCAACTGCCTACGAGCATCATCGGATTGATCTGCTCGTCAAAGAAGGTGATAGCAAGTGCGAGTGCGAATAGCAGACGCGTGTAGCGAAAGGGAGCTACGACGGCTACATCACCCCCCCGAGTTGCCATAACGATACAAAAATATGCACCACTACCGGCCAAAGCAGAAATCGCCAGAAGACCAAAATCATAAGAAGTAATCGCGCCAAATTTTCCGAAGAACGGTATGGTAATAATACCTGCACTTAAAAGCGCAAAGAATGCCCAAAAGGATACAGAGACAGCGGGAATCGATACAGAAATCGAGCGAGTGATCGCGTCTCTTAACGCGAGAAATACCACGCCTAGTACCGCGGACAGCGCGGCCGGCTTGAAGCCATCGAAGCCTGGCTGGATAACACAGAGAACTCCGATGAATCCAATACTGATCAGCAACCATTGCCTAACACTGACGTGCTGTTTAAGAAATAGCGCCGCGGCCAGAGAGACAGCCAGCGGTGTGGCTTGAAGGATCACCGAGGAAATTGAGAGTGATGCGTAAACGATGGCGATCACGAAACATATAGCCGAAGCGAGTTCAGAAATCGTTCTAATGATAAACCAAGGCTTCACCATCTCATTGGTTACCAAACGTACACCGGTTTTGAGTGCCGTCAGTCCAAACATCAACAGTCCACCGATCCCAATGAGAATGAGTACCTGCGAAATTGGCATCGTGTATGACAGCTGTTTGATTACTGCGTCTTCGACGGCAAAGCCGGCCATCGCGATAACCATGAACGTGATACAACGAATGTTTTCTTCTGGGGTCGCCTGCTTACTCACAAGGTTGAATCTGATACCCAGCGATTGGTAGGTGAACCACTACATGACCAACCTCTGGCGCATTGTGATCAATCGACACGCGGACATCATCCAAATAACGGAGTTGACCAATCACAGAAGGATCCGAAGTCTCAGCCTGTGGCTTGATCGAAACTCGCATGCCCTCGTGCACAGAACATCCAATCCGACTTTGAGCACCCTTGGATGAACGGGAAAGTGAATCATGAGCAATAGCTAGCGCCGCCTCACCAGTGAGGTTGTCATAGCACTCAATAGTCTGCTCATGAACCTCCCGTTCAATTCGCTCAATATTCGGGAATTGCTTTAAAAAAATTGGGCCATGCTCCCAACGACCTCTGATAAACCAAGCTATACAGGCAATCGAAATGTCCGCGTATGACAGTGCTCTAGTCGCGAAACCACCAGATCCAGACAGGCCCCGATCAATTGATTTTAAGTGGGCGCCCAGCTGCAAAATAACCCCTGATAACTGATCTTTGAGTCCATCCGCTGTCCATTTTGATCCGAAGTACAACCCAGCTCGGTCTCGGATAAATTCCGGGGGCGCTTTATCCATCGCCGATGTTAAAATAACTCGCACCGCTAGGTTGAAGACGGTGCCATCAATCCAGTCAGTGAACGTAAGAATTTGTCCACTCTTAGATCTTGGGATTAATCGATAATCATCGGTAAGCTCACCTATAGCCCTCGCAATATTTTGCGTATCGCAAAAGACATCTGCGCCATGCTGTAAGACGGGTGTTCGCCGATATCCCGCGGTTAATGGAATCAAAAATGGCTTGGGCGGGATCCTTGGGATCTCAACCGAAGTCCATGAAGCGCCAATCAATCCGAGTGCCAAGCGGATTTTATGAGCGAAAGGAGACTGCCAGTAATGATGAAGAATAAGTGCTGACATGCTGATTTACCATTGGTGACTCAGAAAAACTGGAAATCCGCTCGACAACAGCGGAAAGCTAGAAACGACCTTACAGATCGTTTAGAAATTCTAACAAATCTGATTGGGTCTTTTCATTAGGAAGATGAAGTCTGTCGACTTTCAGATCCCAATCACCTTCGTTAAATTCCTCTAGGCCCTGCTTCAAGTACGCATCTTTTTCATCAAAACTGCCAAGCTCAGACTTTGAATAATTTACGAATAACCACGACTTGAAGTTTATGTGTTCAACTTTTTTTCCAATCTCAATACACCTTTCATAGTCCTTTAAATAGAAATAAGCGAGTGTTAGGTCTGTATATCTGTTATCTGAATTCATTTGACCTTGGGGGATAGGATCGAGGGAGAGAGCTTTCTCGAGCAACTCGACCCCTTTTTCTGGTTTCCCTAATCTGGCCAATACCTCCCCATAACCAGCAAGAACTCGGGGATCATTGGGGTTTATGTCGTACGCTCTTCGCCCATGCTCTTCTGCTAATTGATACTCGTGCTGACTCAAATAAACAGCTGACAACATTCTGTGACATTCAAAGTCGTTCTCGTTCAATTCCAACGCGCTAGCAATACTATCCATAGCCTCGCCTATGAATTTGTCGGGATCCCCCTCAAGAAATCCACGGACAATCCCCTGTCCGATGGTGCATGCCTTCCACGCGTGAGCTTGCGCGTTTGATGGATCAGCTTCGATCGCCTGGTCAAAAAATTCAAGCGCTTGGCTATTCGCTTGTTTGGTGAACCTGTGATGCATTTCCTTACCGCGTAATAGGGATTCATAAGATGATATGTTTTCTGTAGCCTTGCGCTTAGCTCGCTGTAAGCTTGATATTTCGATTTCTCCCAACAATGATATTGTAATAGTACGGACGATTTCGTCTTGTAAATCGAAAACGTCCTCTATTACGCGGTCATACCTGTCCCTCCATAAAGCTTTGCCACTTTCAACTTCACTCAATTCTAACGAGATTCTGACGCGTTTACCGGAGGATCTAATCCCTCCCGAAATGATGAAGTCCAGCTTGTGGGTGGCTGCGAATTCTGCGGTATCTTCCCCTCTGTCTCTGAAATCAAAACTGGTTTTACTCGATACGATCTCAAATTCCCGTATCATCGAAAATTCGGTGATCAGGTCCTCGACAATTCCGTCAGCAAGATAATCGCTGTCTTGATCTCTTCCGTCGTTCGTGAACGGAAGAATCGCCAACCTCGGTTTTTTTCTAGCGCCCTTCGTATTAACTCGAGGAGTTTCTTTTGCTCTGGTGGGTGGAGCTTTATCATCTACACATCTGTCATCCATACTCTTAGCAATATAAAAAACCTCGAATTCATCTGAAATATTTTTTAGAGCGCGGGTGCCGGCTGGACTAACAATAAAATCGACTCGTTTTTGGACTTGTTCCTGGACTATTCGAGATAAAAGGATTCTGCCAGGTTCACATTGTGCTTCCAAACGCGCGGCAATATTCACCCCACTTCCATAGATATTTTCACCCTCCGTAATAACATCGTCCACATGAATACCAACTCGCCATTCCAATTTTGGGCCTTCGTCGACCGTTTCATTCCGGGAGGTGAGAGCTTCCTGAAATTTCATGGCCGCATGAACACATTCAACAGGGCTTCCAAAGTCGGCAATAACCGAGTCACCCGCTGTATGAAAAATTCTCCCACCATGCTCCTCAATTATGGGATCGATAATTTCACGACACGCACTTAAATTGGTAAGTGTAAGCTCCTCCTGAATTTCCATGAACTTACTGAAGTCCACGCAGTCAGTAGCCAAAATGGTAGCCAGCTTCCTATTAACTTTTGCCATCTACTTCTTAAATCCTCAGGGGCGTAATGATTTGCAAAAACGCTTTACTTCTTTTAATGCAGTAGCTCGCTCGTTCTTCTTAGCTTCAACCATCTGCTACTGAATTGCTTCCATTTCAGCTTTCAATTCGTCATAAGGTTTCATCTCAAACCTCTAATGGTCAAGCGTTAGTCCTATGTTTTACATTTGTTAAGAAGATAAATAGCACGCTTTTTCTACGCTTGCTGTAACGTGTTGTATTGTGACTACAGTGTTTTCACATTGCATCACTATGCCAGTCAGTCACTGTGTCAAACACTCATTCAACAGCTACAAACCGTGCGCTTTTGGCTTGTTTTCAGTGTTTAGCTCTGTCGTCTTGTTGATTTGGTAACGGTGGTTGCGGACGAATACGTGTGAAGTCTGTTAGTTCTGTACCGTTTGGTGTCGTCTGCTGCTGTTGTTCTTGCTTGACTATCTTTGTCCTTGGAACAGCTACAGTGCGTGTAACAGTCTTTGTTTCTGGTTTTACCATCTTCTTAGC
>PBZM01000005.1 GCA_002731015.1 Gammaproteobacteria bacterium | reverse complement strand
CTAGTGCCGGCCGATTTCAAATGGCCGGGCAGCCAGCGGTTGGTTCTTCTTGATAGTAAATTTATTTTCATTTTGAGTGTCAAGGAGTCGCGGAACGGGTACGAGCTTGATCTGATTTGGGACTTATGCACAAATAATTTGTCTTTTCATTACCATAACTGGCGTGATACCTGTCTTTCCGAAGAATGGGGGTTGCCATTTTTCGTCAGTTTTGAGTAACTGTTGGTCGTTCTAAAGGTTTCAATAACTTAAAAAAATAGAGGATAAAAGAAATGAATAAGTATATTGCGTCGTGCGCTGCGGCATTTTTTGTCGTATCCGCGCAGGCAGCAGAACTGAACATGCTATCGAGTTGGAACACCAACTATGCAGGTGCGAAGTATACGGTCCCTAAGTTTGCTGAGATGGTCAAGGAAAGAGTCCCAGATCTAACCCTTGATGTGAAGGGTCCGGAAGCGGTGTCACCCTTTGAACAGCTGGAGCCGGTTCAGGCTGGTCTTTACCAATTCGTTTACACGCACGGCGGCTATCATTACGGTACCACTGGAATAGGCATGGGTATGGATGGCGTTGATGGTGATCCTGACAAGCGTCGCGCCTCAGGAATCTGGGACTTCGTAGACAAAAGCTACAACGAGATCGGTCTGAAGCTAATCGCTATGCCTACTTCTGGTGACGGGTATCACATGGTGCTCAAAAAACCAATTGGCTCCTCAGGCGGGCTTGATGGGGCCAAGGTGAGAGGTACGCCTGTCTACAAGGCCTTGATTGAGCACTTAGGCGGCTCCTTAGTGGTTTTGCCCCCCGCAGAAATTTATTCTGCTCTAGATAAAGGAACCGTAGATGGAGCGGCATGGCCTGTCTTGGGTGCGCTTGGCTTCAAGTGGTATGAGACCGCGGGTTATATGATGCGCCCACGCTTTGGTGATGTAACCCACCTAATTCTGATGAATCTCGGCGCCTGGAACAATCTTTCCTCGGCACAGCAATCAGCTCTCACTAAAGTCGGTATCGACCTAGAAAAAGAGACGTGGGGTCAATTCTACGGGCTCGCTGATACAGAGGTTGTGGAATTGAAGAAGCTAGGAATGAAGGAAACGGAGCTGGGAGCCAAGTTCGCAAACGACCTCCCCAAAGTTTTTTCAGACGGCTTGTTTGGTTTGGTGATAAAGAAAAACGGATCTAAAGGAGAAGAGTTTGCGAAATTGGCGCGAAGCGCTAAGTTAGCTCCTTAGGACCTAATGGAAAGACTGGTCCATAACGCGACTCGGACTCTCCTGTTCACGAGTGGCCTGTGTCTTTTTGGTATTGCCTGCATCACTGTAATGGAAATAATCCTAAGGTATGCAGGCAGCCCCACTTCTTGGGCCAATGACTTTGTTGGTTACGGGTTGGCTTTTTCTCTCTTCTTTGCGTTTCCGGAGGTTACGCGTGTCAAGGGCCATGTCGCGATAACGTTTCTCACTGATAACCTTCCAAACCGGCTGATTCTGGTGAAGGTGATGAATGGGGTCGCCTTTCTCGTTGTTGCCGTGACTGTTTACATATCCATTCAGGTTTTTTTTGTTCAACTGGCGACTGGTGTCCAGACAGTAAGTGCGACCCCTATACCTAAATATTGGTTAAATATTGGTCTTATCACGGGCTTAGCGGTCGCTTCGTTGGAGTTTCTTTTACAGGTTCGTCGTTCGGGCTCTGAACAAGATGGCTGATTTAATGATTCTCGCAACGATCGCGTTGCTTCTTTTGCTCGTCTCAGGTCTTCCGATTTTCCTCGTGTTCCTAACGGTTAACGTGGCCATCGTATTGTTCCAGATAGGACCATCTGGATACGGCATGTTTGTGAACAGCATGTTGAATACAGCCACGACACAAGCGCTTGCAACAATTCCATTATTTATTCTGATGGGCGAGATTATTTTTCGTGCGGGCGCGGTTGAGCGTCTATTCAACAGTATACAGCTCGTCGTGGGATTTGTTCCGGGAAGACAAAATGTTGTTACGATGATGCTGGCGGCGGTTTTAAGCGCTTTATCAGGGGCCAGTATGGCCGTCGCGGCGATGCTGGGTCGGACGGTTCTACCCACCTTGTTAAATCAGGGCTACCCCAGAAAAATAAGCGCCGGTACCATTCTCGCTGGGGCTAGTCTTGCGCCTATCGTACCGCCCTCCGTGCTCGTGATCATTCTAGGCACTCTTGCCGAGGAATCGATCGCGAAACTATTGGTGGCTGGGATACTTCCTGGTTTGTTCCTCGCGCTGATCTTTACCGGTTTTATCATATTTAGGTCCCGCGGTTTTGATCAACATACAGATATTGATCAAGGCGATACTTCACCCTTCAAAGATACGATGCCATTGCTATTTTTAATTGCATTGGTGTTGGGAGCGATACTCACAGGTATTGCGACGCCAACAGAGGCGGCATCTGTCGGCGTATTGGGATCACTGTGCGTCGCTCGCCTGTATAAAAGTCTGAATGTAGATCTCCTCGTCGAGTCGATATTTGAGTCCGCAAAACTCGGATGTATGATCATTTTGATCATGATCTGTGCGAAGTTCTTCTCACAGCTCCTGGCGATGAGCGGGATCGCCGGAGGTCTACAGTCTCTCCTGGCGATGTTTTCTGATTCCCCGTATCTGCTGCTTTTTGTAGTGATGATTGTCCCGTTTCTGCTCTGTATGCTGATCGATCAAATCGCACTGCTATTAATCATCGTCCCACTTTACAAATCACTCATGGACTTGATGCCCGTCGAGCCACTGGTCTTCTGGTTTTTGCTCTTGGTCAATATAACGGTTGGTGGAATAACACCTCCTTTTGGCTACACTCTGTTTGCACTAAAAGGCGCGACAAATCTTATTTCGATGCAAGACATCTACCGGTCTGTTTTACCGTTCGTAATGATTTATTTCTTCTTCTGCATATTGCTTGTGCTGAACCCTTGGATCGTTACGCTTATACCGAGCTTACTTTGAAAGGAAATCTAGATGACGTCGTCAGTTATTTGTATTACCGGAGCCTCACAAGGAATTGGGAGAGGGATCGCCGATTATTTTACTGAGCTAGGCCATTGCGTGTTTAATCTGGATGTTAAGCCGTCACCAGATCCGTCAGAGGCCCTGAAGAGCCTTATTTTGGATGTCACGGACGACAAGGCCTGTAACGCATCGTTCGCACAAATTGGGGCCGATCAAGGGCGTATTGATGCACTCATAAATTGCGCCTCAATCTTTTCAACTTTGACTATGAAACCATTCTGGGAGATTGAATCCGCTGATTGGGATCAGGTTATCGATGTTAATTTAAAGGGTACATTTAACACCTGTAAAGCGGCGCTTCCTTGGTTGAAACAGTCGGGCATGGGCCGGATCATTAATTTTTCGTCGGCCGTAGTGCCGATGGGGAGGCCGAATTACTTGCATTACGTTAGCTCCAAGGCAGGGGTTCAGGGTCTTTCCCGTGCGATGGCGCGCGAGGTCGGAGACTTCAATATCACTGTCAATGCGATCTTGCCCGGAGCTACTGTGACCGAGGTGCCCAGAGAGACTGTTTCACCCGAACAAATGAAGGCCATGATCCAGGCCCGCTGCATAAAACGCCCACAAGAAGTGTCCGACCTGACAGGGCTGGTTAGTTTTTTGTGCTCTGACGAGGCAGGATTTATCACAGGGCAATCATTTATTGTCGATGGTGGTCTGGTGGTCACCTGATAACCAAAGATCCTGTTGGGAGTGTTTTTCGATCAGCTCGACGCACACCAAAAGAAAGAGCTGCACCTATTTCGAAATCTTTCAGGGGTTTAAGTCTTAAGCCGGTACATGTTTTACGATAAGTAATTGCTCACGTAGCAAGCTCCTCATGACGCTTGGTCGGTTTTGCGAATTTTTAAATTCACTCAGGGTTTTATTTAATTCATACTTAATTCATACTATCTTATATGCCAAGACGTAACCGACAGGATTATCTGACCAAGAATCGCCGCTCACCGAACTGGTATCTGAATTTTCGTGTACCCAAGACCCATCAGCACATTTCGGAGTTCAAGGGCAGGCGCGTTTACCAGATCTCCACTCAAACATCAGATTATAAAGTCGCTTGTAGCTACAGGGATGCCTTCTTCACGGTTTTTAAACTCTTCGGCTACGGGATCGATGAGGCTACACCGGAAACTCAAAAAGAGCACTTCGCCGGGGTGGAGGGGCTGACGTTATATGACGATACTGATATCATAAACTGAATTCCTATCCACTTCATACATAAGAACATCTATGACATCATCGATAGGTCTATAATCCATCAACGATTATCCCTCGGGCGCGGGTGAGCAGTAATTGAAGAGTCTCAACAAACAATCCCAATTACCAATACAGAGTATTTGTTGGCTATTTCTTGTCCTGGGTTGTACCTGTTTCGGCGGAATGTGGGCCGCCATTGGTCGGCTACAGCGAGAGCTGATTGAGCGCAGGAAACTTTTAACGCCGGAGGATCACAAATCATTAATGCTCACCGCCGCCATGATTCCGGCACCGAAGTTTCTTGCATTTGCGGCCATGGTTGGATACCGGGTAGGTGGGATATGGGGGGCAGTTGGGTCGTCGGTCTCCATCCTTCTGCCTGGTGCTTTAATAGTGATTGCCGCATGCGTCCTAACCGGTACAGCATCTGAACACCCGGTATTGGTTACTATTCAACGTTATGTGGGTCTGGGGGTAATCGGTCTTCTAGTGGGTAATTCGATCAGGATGTTCGTCGGCGATGGGATTGGGAGAGATTCAATACTGTTTGGCTTGCTTATCTGTTTGGGAATTCCAGTCTACGTTGTCATATACGAGGGGTCGCTCATCATCGCTGCCTGCACGAGTCTTGCGATTGGTTCGTTAACGATTCGCAATTACACACGACCTGGATCCGCCGATGTCGAGTAACGCCTCTTTCCTCGTTGAGATTCTTGCAGTGATTGCGTTCAGTACGTTATTTTCCATGGGCGGCGGGAATGGACAGCTTGCGATCATCCAAGATTACTGGGTAGATCCGGGTATATTAAGTCCTGCCCTTTTTGCGTGGGCCTACGCAATCGGTAACTTTGTCCCGGGCCCGAGATGCAGCTTCGTCGCTGGTATTGGTTATTTTTTGGCGGGATTCCCTGGTGCGTTAGCTTGCTTGGTGGGTATCTCCATACCGACCGTTGTCGGAGCGTCTTTGGCGGCGCACTGGCACGATCACCTCAAGCGGTACGTTGCCCTTTTCATTCCTGCGTCTGGGTTCGTAATCGCAGGGATGATGCTAACGGCTGGGACTGGTCTGGCTCTAAATATCACAATCGATCCTGTCGAGTATCTTTTTGTGGCGTTGATCGTTTTTGGGGTGTGGCTCAAGAGCTGGGATCCAGGGGTTGTGGTCCTATGTTCTGCCGGTATAGGAGTCCTTATTCATTTGTCTGNATGACAAGTGCTTTTTTNATCGTAACGATATTTTTGCGGTGAGATGGGATCGGTATNAGTCTTATCATCATATTTCGATCAACCTCTCGATACAGATAAGGAACTAGATCAAAGGACTGAGCTGTATGAGCGGAGGTAGTAATCAGTTTTTTAAATACCAGAAACCATCTGATATGCTCAGAGACAAAGCTATCGTTCAACTCGCGCGCAGGGATATTATGCGCGGCTGGACATAGGTCGCGTACGAGGGCGGTGAGAATAATCTCTGTTCGAATCGTGGTATCGACGGTTTCTGGACGTTGCTCGCAGGACGAGTCCGATGTTACGGGCTCGCCGATGTCTTGATTGGCGAGTTTGGTAAGTATGAGGGACACTGATCCCGCGCGGTGAGCGGTATTGGTTCGAGAGTGCCATGGATGACGAAGCGTTTGAATTGTTGCAAATTGGGGATCTTGAGAATTGTTCAAAGGTCGAAGGTGTAGATGCTGAACCGCGAAAGCTTTCGGTGGAATCGGTTTACGTGAGAGAGGTTACCCAGACCTACTACTAACCGGCGAGGTTAATCTGGAGGCAGTTCATGGAGATCACGCTCGCTGTCGATAGGTATGATCGACATTTTCCGTTTTTTGATGGCTCATTATCTCATGACTTTGATTTGGATATAAAACCTTTTCAGGTCGGCCAAAGCGCAAAACTACAACACGGTACCGACAGGCACGAGTCGTTCCTGAGGGGACAGTATGATGTCGCCGAATTTTCAATGTCGTCTTTTCTGGCTGCAAAAACGAGAGGCTACCCCATCGTGGGGATACCAGTTTTTCCCAGACGTTTATTCAGTACTAGTCAGATGTGGGTGAGTTTGGACTCAGAGATGACCGAGCCCTCACATTTGATTGGACGGAGTGTAGCGCTTAGTGCATTCCAGACCACATTGTCATTGCTCGCGAAGGGAGATCTTGAGTTTCATTACGAAGTGCCGTGGCGCTCGATTCATTGGAAGCTCACGACCAGGGAGAAAATACCGCTAGAGCATGGTCCTGACGTTAGTGTTGAATTCATTGGCGAGCGTGACCAGTTGGGCGATCGGCTCCAGTCCGGCGAGATCGATGCGTTCTTCTTGCCCCACCCCCCAGCTAACGTGATGAGTGGAGAGATTCCTGCAAGACGCCTGTTTCTAGACCCTGAATTGGAGGAGGAACGCTACTTTAACGAAGTCGGCTCGTTTCCGATAATGCACGTGATAGCTATACAGGAATCACTGGCTAACAAAAGGCCCGAGTTACCATTGGAGCTAATGAAAATTTTTCATTCTGCGTTTGATATCGCTGAGGGTTATTACGCCGACCCAAACTGGTCCATGTTACCCGGCTGTAGGCATCAATTTGAGAAAGACCGAGACCGGTTTAAGCGCAAGGAATGGCCTCGTGGATTTGAGGCGAATCGATCAAACATCGACATGCTGATGCGGTATGCAGTAGACCAGGGAATTGGCGCAGAGTATAGGCCGCCAGAGGCGCTATTCGCTGAGGTCACTTTGGAGACTTAGAGATGAGGCTTATCAACAACGATGAAGTGAATCACGTGCTTCGGATGGCAGACTGCATACGGGTGCAGGAAGAGGCATTCAGGGGATTAGTTGATTACGGTGCTGTTCATCGCCCGAGGGTTGATCTTTACTACCCGGCAGAGGGGTCTGAGAGCTATTTTCGTTGGGGGTCTATGGAGGGTGCTAGCTCGCAATATTTTGCGATCCGCATGAAGTCCGACATTGTTAGCTGGCCTAAAACTGATGACGGGGGGTGGACTGAAGAGAAGCACTGTATTGAACCCGGAACCTACTGTGGGCTGATTTTTTTGTTGTCTACCAAAAATGGTGAGCCGTTGGCGTTGATCAACGATGGACTTTTGCAACACTTTCGGGTCGGAGGCGGCGCTGGAATAGGTGCAAAATATCTGTCCCGGGAAGACTCTGAGGTGGTTGGTTTGATCGGTTCGGGCGGGATGGCTAGAACATTCCTCGACGCATTCTGTTGCGTAAGACCAATTAAAGAGTGTCGTGTTTTCAGTCCAACGAAAGGCCACAAAGAGGCGTTCGCCGAGGAGATGTCAGATAAGCTCGGGATACGGGTTGTTGCGGTATCTGGACCACAAGAGGCTATTGCCGGTGCAGATATCGTCTCATCTGCGACCGACAGCATGGTCCCTGTTTACGATGCGGCTTGGTTGGAGGAGGGACAACACGTTACAAACCTTGGACGGCGGGAGATGCCAGAGGAAGCAATCTCCCGGTTTGATGTGGTTGTCAGGCAGGGCGTGGCTGGTCTTCAGATGAAACAAACCGATATTTTCCAAGCCGAGAGGGGTCACTCGCCCGCGGCGTTCATTGGTGGAACCGCTGAGCAACAGTGCGTTATACCAGAGAAGAATCCATCGCCAGGATTTGGTGGCGATAGTCCTGAATTTATGGATCGTGGCAGGGGTGGCGATAAACCAGAGTTCAAAGATCTCGTCACCGGTAAGTGTGAGGGAAGAACGACGAGTAATCAGATCACGTTTTATCGGAATGTGGGAAACCAAGGGCTACAGTTTTCGTCAGTCGGTGGTTTGGTTTACGAGAAGATTATAGAACGAGACATGGGCCGAGAGATCCCTACAGATTGGCTCCTGCAAGATATACGGGATTAGTCAGGATGAGCTTAAAAGCAAAGGTTGAGGCAGTATCAGTAAACACAGATCATGGTTTTTCTAAGGTGAACATGGATGTCATTCGGGTGATTCGCGACCATGGCGTCGAGGCTGATGCTCATTTTGGTACGACAGTCCAACATCTCCATCTCATAAAAAAGGATCCGACCAGGCCTAATCTTCGTCAGGTGCACCTGATCGCGCTCGAGAGAATCAACGAGTGGAACGCCCTCGGTCATCCTGTCGGGTGCGGATCCTTAGGCGAGAATATCACCAGCAGCGGGCTTGATCTTGAGCACCTACCTGTGGGCACTAGAATGCGATTTGGAAGCGGCGCTGAGATTCTATTGACCGGCCTGCGAAAGCCATGTCACCAGGTCGATAATTTCTCAGCTGGATTGTTGAGGCTGACTGTGTCTGATACGAAGGAGGCCGAGGTTCCTTACAAAATTGGCGTGATGGGTGTTGTGTTAGTGACCGGAGAAATTTCGAAGGGTGAGGGAATTCAGTTGTTTCTCCCACCAGAACCTCACCAGTTTATGGTAAAGGTTTAGGTTCCAAAAAATGCCTAAGTAGTTTCGAGGGTGTTTAAAAATCCGAGCTTCGGGCCTGTAGCTCGTCTATTCAGCTTCGTAGTGGATTCTGTTTCGACTTGTTTTAATTCAGTAAAGAGATCTTTAAACCTTTAAATCTCAACAAAAGGATATTTCATAATGACAGAGGGGAAATTCACCCAACACGCTAAAGCTGCAAGGAAAAAATTGTATGTAGTATACAGCACTGGGTGGCTGATATTGCTAGTGGTTTTATTTTTCAGTATCTAATCTTCTTTGGCGGATAAGTTGTTTGAAAAAGAGACCCGAAAAAAATTTATTCGTTCCATTGGTCTAATTTTGAAAAACCCATGATGACGCTATTTGAGGGTCAATTTCTAAGGTTCGCCAGAGTTCAATTCTTTCCAGAACATGTCTCCGACAAGGTGCAGGCATTTTTTATTCCTCAGTGTGGTATCACCTCCCATCGAGATAACCCAATACAACTGTAACGTTTTTAAATTTAGGGGAAACGTGTAGCCCAAATCGAACCATAATTCTTCGTCATTTGAATAGTAATTTGCTGTCTGTGATTGAGCATCAAGATCTGAATCATATTTGTTCTGGTAATTTTTTATTTTTACTACGGAGCCTCGTTCAAACCAAAACACGAGTGTCTGGGTCGGCCAGCCGTATTTTTTTCGGTGTTACTAGCGATCGCATTTTCGGCTGGACAGATCATGCCACTACCGTCAAACGTATTTTTGCTGCTAGCTGAAGTAATATCGGGCCCAAAACAAATAACGATGAGTAGAACCAGTTTGTAACTTTTAAATAGTTTCATGGGGATGACCTTCCTGATGATTATGTTGGCTGGACACCGCTCTTTGCAGGGGATAGCAAATCATAAATCTATTTTTGCACCTATAAATAATAATTTCGTCTACGAATCCGAAACTACATTAAACAAATCTTCAGAAGTAAAAATTAACGGTGTATCGTTATGTCGGTGATTCATTATTTTAGCTACAACAATTTTCCGGAGGTTGAATTGGACACACAGCGATTACGCAGATTATTTTTTTCCTTTTTACTGGCCACAGTCATTGCAGTATTTGTGGTGTGTATATTTCGTATTGTAAATATTTATTTGTTTCCCTCTGAAAATCATCCGTCGCTGCACATGCCCAAGTCACTGGGAGGCTAGTATTTATAGGTTTTAAACTTGACTGTATTAATTCTGGGGTAGTCATTTTCTTTGACCCGATTGACTAGCTAAAGGGCACCGATTGTTGGTAATTCATCATCAGCCAGTGGAGAGTATTTAGATTCCAAGATACCCCCACAACAGGTCCAATGTATTTGAACCTTTGAGTGGTATTGTTGCGATCTAGTAGCTTGAGTGGCAGTTGCCTCGCCACTAGGCAAACCTGAACAGTTCTGCGGGGTTATGGACCAGCAATTTCTTATGATGCTCAGTCGGCACCCAATCTAACACCAGGTCTAATAGGTCCATATCATCTGGGTAATCCTCTTGTGACTTCGCACCGTTGTGGGGCCAGTTTGTTCCCCAAATTATGCGCTCGGGTGCGTAGTTGGCGATTAGGCTAGCGATTTTGGCCACATCCGTGTAGTGAGGGGCACCGATTGCTGATGACTCATAGCATCCTGCGAATTTGTACCAGCAATTGCCTCGATCAATCAGCTGTTTAAGACGATCAACTTCCATGGAGTTTGGTTCTATAGGCTTAAAAAATTTGCCATGATGATCGATTACAAAATTAGATTCTAGATTCATCAATGTAGAAAACTTTTCAGAAATAGTGTTCCCATCGAACTGCACCGCAATCATAAGTTCGTTGGCGGAGGTTTTCTGATCTAAATCCTTTATGTAAGAAAAATCGTACGCGCCGCCGGGTAGGTCCATTATCCGTGCTCCAACGATTCCCTTATCAATCAGTGTCTTTAATGATTTGTCGTTGATATTTGGGGGGATTGCTGCGACGCCATGTGCATCTATTCCAAATCTCTGTAATACGTTTAGTAGACAATCATTATTCCTCTGGTAGGCATTCGCTACCGTAACGACCGTTTTCGAAATACCCAGCCAGCTACATAATCGTCGATACTGCTTCTTGTCGGGCATACCGATAGGTAAACCGGGCCCACCGGGCATTGCCGGGAAATCTGGGGCATAAATATGATTTTGTGTGTCGATAATTCCGTCGGGGAGGACGTGCCTAGATGCTCGTCCTGTAAGAGTACGTTCAATACTCACGGGCTGTATTTGAAGTGCTCAAGCGATTCGCGAGAGATCTCTATCCCAAGCCCTGGCGAATCAGGAATCTTCATAGTCCCTTGCTGATGCTCTAAAGGTTTTTTCAGGACTGCCTGTCTGAATGGATTTTCGGTCCGATCGAACTCGAAAATTGGCTCCAACGGTTCTCTTCTGCATGGAGAGAGCGGGATAGCAGCGATCGCTTGCAAGCTTGCAGCTATTTGGACACCCGTGCCCCAGACATGAGGAACCACCCTAACACCATTCATTTGAGCGTGATCGACCACCCGTTTGAATTCAGAGAACCCGCCGACTCCGCAAACATCTGGTTGAATAATATCGACAGCGCGAGCTTCAACCGCCGCTTTCATGGCCCAACGCGCGTGCCAAGTTTCACCACCGGCGACTGGTATTGGTTGCCTTGATCGTACGTCGTGATAGGAGTCTAATAACTCCGGTAATACTGGTTCTTCAAACCAATCGATAGCGTAAGAACTTACAGCGCGACCAACCGCTATCGCTTCCGTCGCATCGTAGCCGTGGTTGGCGTCGATCATGACCCTCATATCTGGACCGATAGCATCTCGGACCTGTCTGATCAACTCCAAGTCCTCGTCCGCATTAAAACCGATTTTGAGTTTGATCGCGTGGAAGCCTTCATTTTTGTAGCGCAGAACCTCAGCGACGACGTCGGAGATACGATCTACTCCTTCGCGCCGAAATGCGCCTGTTGCGTATGCTAGGACCGATTCTCTGAAACGTCCCCCAAGAAGTATCGAGATCGGTTGACTTAGAAGTTTCCCTTTGATGTCCCAGAGCGCGACGTCGATGCCAGAAATGGCAGTAACTGTGACACCCCGCTGTCCCTGGTCTCGATATGTATGATAAAGGTCAAGCCAAATAACCTCTGTGTCTAGCGGATTCTTTCCGATGAGTCGGCCTTTCATTTGATCGACAATCGCATTATTTATCAACGCTGGCCCCAAGCACTCTCCCCAACCAACTGTTCCGCATTCGCACTCAATTTCGACAAGAAGATGTTGTCGGCGGTTAAAGCTCGTCGAGGCGCTTTCGAACGCTGTCTCGAGCTCGTGGTCAAGGATGTGGGTTTGGACACTCGATATTAGAGTCATAAAAGCGTAAATCCTAAAATTGCCTGAGTAAGTTACTATCGCGGATCGGTTCGACTTGCAGGAGTTGGCTCGGCATGATGTTACAAGTGTTACAGTCGGGACCGAAAAGTTTGACATATTCTGAAAGGTCTGCGAGCCACTGCTTGAGTCCTTCTCTTGGTGAGGTTACCTCAAAACAGACCCGTTCCAGACCGACCTTTGTAATTATCTGATCGAAAACTCCCTTCGCCTGACTTTGTTGAATTTCAAATTCCTCATGATCTAAAACAATGTATTCAGCCCCGTCTTCGAGAAACGGGGCTGCGGTGTTAAGAATATCTTCCGCTGATGAGGCATGATCTGGGCTTCCTTCTTTCCAGTTTCTGAGCGGATGATGCTCGTACATAAATCGCATCGAGTTATCTATTGCGAACCGTCTCCACTGCATCCATTGTTTTTCACTCACGTCGTTGCCCGTATTCATGAACTCCATCAGCGAAAACCCAAGGTTCCGCGCATGCCTGATCGCCTCTTCGACACAGTTTTTTTTATAAGCAAATTTAAAGTAGGTGTGGTCCAAGTAGGGTTCTACATCGAAGTCCCTATAAAGTTTTAGCTTCTTCGAAAGCCACTCTGGAGGAGAGTACAGAACCTGAGGAGTTGTGAGCTTTGCATAATCGATTCTGTCGGCGGCTACTTGCAAGAAGTCGTCCAGCTCTAGCAGTCCCATCCTCTCAAGATAGTGGGGTGCCTCGTGGTATCCAACATCTTTGATCCAGGTTTGTCGGAGCTTTCTCGGTTTATGTTTGAGCTGTACCTCAGGGAATCCTGATCCATGTGTTTTAACATTCATAACTTTCCAAATAATCTGTTTTTGAGACCGGTCTCAAAGTAGTAACACCCGGAAAACACTAAGTCAAATCGTTGTGAGTTCACCCGTTAATTAATTAAACCTTGGGCACCAAAGTCGTGGACTTTAATTACAAATGATCTGGTTTTTTGTAATGTATCGCTATTCCGAGTTATCGTCGTTAACGTCCAGTGAGCCATCCAATGAAGAAATCCCCTACGCTTGTTGACGTTGCAAAACTCGCGAATACGTCTAAGGCTACAGCCGCTCGTGTTTTTAGTCGAAGTAAATCAGCAAACGTTAGGCTAGAGACCAAGGCTAGGATACTTGAGGCAGCAGATAAGTTGGGGTATTCGCCCAACCTGTCTGCGGCGAGTTTGCGATCGAAAAAAACATATTTAATAGCTTTGTGCATTCATGACATAACTAATCCTTCGTCTCCGTCGTTGATTCGAGGAATACAAGATGAGCTCGCGCAACACGGATATGATCTTGTTGTTTTTAATAGTGATTGGGACCCTAATAAGGAAAAAAAGAATTTGCTGGCGGTCGTTCGAAATCAGCTTGACGGTCTGATTTTGCAAGATCCATCCGACGAGCTTGACGTGTTAGAACTGCCCGATATTCCCTCAGTGATTCTGACCAGTAACGAAGTATTCTCAGCTGTCCGGAGCACAGTGAGTACTGACACGGTGGGGGGCGTGAAGAAGGCGCTTACGTACCTGCATTCGATGGGTCATGATCGAATCGGAATTTTACTGGGTGGCTCAGTTTCGCAAATTACTAATCGTAAGCGGGCTTACTTGGATTTTTATGAAGGCGCCGGTTTGAAAGTTGAGGAAAGATTGATTGTTGACGTGCCGTTTAAGACGCGGGCAAGTGACACTTTCATTATGGCGAAGGAGCTAATCGTTGATCTTATGCGCTCGCCTCGACGTCCCTCAGCAATTTTCGCATCCAACGATATGCTTGGTTTGGCCGCACTACAAATGGCACAGATTGAGGGCTTGGAGGTTCCAGGAGATCTGTCGGTTGTTGGTATGGATGATTTATTCTCAGCTGAGAGTGCGTCCCCGGCCCTAACCTCGGTTTCTAAACATCGCTTCGAGGTGGGTACTCAGGCTGCTAAAAACTTGCTGAACCAGATCCACAGTGACAGTTCAGCGGTCAAAGAGGTGGTAAACGAGCTCGTTGAATGTACCTTGGTGATACGGGATTCCAGTGGTCCAATCACGAAACACGGGGCGTGATTGGGCCGCTTGACTATGCGGTAGGTCTTTTGATAGCTTCTATCTAACGATCGATCTTTCGTTTTTTTTAATCAAAAATGAGACCGGTCTCAAAAATTAAGAGTTGTGTTTGTAGAGTCAGAAGGTTCGGTTGGCTTTGGAGAACAGCGTTCCGTGGGGTGTGTTTGTAGGTTCCCCTAAGGAATGTTTTTCCCGTCAGCTAGAAGAATAATACGGAGAAAATAGCATGCGTAATCTCATAATTTGTTTATTGGTCTCATGCTTTGCATGGTCGCCAAGTGTGTCCGCAAACCTAGACCTTTCGGGAAAAACGGTCACATGGATAATTCCCTTTAAAGAGGGGGGCGGTACGAGTCGGTTTGCCCGGTTCTTACAACCCTTCCTGACGAAATATCTACCAGGTAATCCAACGGTCCAGATCCAGCACATTCCGGGCGGTGGTGCCATCAAAGGGTCTAATTATTTCCAAAAAAATGCGAAGCCAGACGGCACATATCTTTTTGGATGCTCAACGTCAGTAATAGTAAACGTCGCCACTGGTAACCCATTGGTGGAATACAATCTAGGTGCCTATAAACCAGTTTTGTTGCTACCTCAAAATACTCATTGGTTTACTCGTAGTGATCTAGCGAGCGGCACGAGCGATATTTCTAAATTACAGGAAAGTGGTCTAGTTCTATATGCGTTGAAGACCCCAGCATCAGCAGATTTGTTTCACATTTGGGTTTTTGACAAACTCGGCATTAAAAAAGCGCGACCGATTCCAGGGCTGTCGTCTGGAGAGGGTTATCAAGCATTTTTACGTGGCGAAATCCACCTGAGTTCCCATGGTGCGGCCAACTACGTCAAGAAAGTTAAGCCCGAAATTGAGAAAGGAAAGGTTGTTGATGTTATGACCCTTGGTATCGTGGGCTCAGACGGTAGTATTTCCCGAAACCCACTTGCGCCTGATGTTCTCACCTTCCCCGAGATGTATGAAAAAGTTAACGGTAAGAAGTTGGGTGGCGCGGATCTGGAGGCGTATTATTCGATTGCGGCTGCGTGGGCTCAGGCATCTAAGTCCATGTTACTGCCCGAGGGAACGCCTGACGCGATTGTCGAGGCGTATCGGAAAGCTGTCACGGCGATGGTTAACGATCCAGAGTTCAAAGAGAAAGCGACAAAAGTTTTGGGGCCTTACCCACTGATAATTGGTGATGAGGCTGGTCCAATTCTCAAAAAGGCTGCAATTTTCTCGGACAGCACGAAGGAGCAGTTAAACGCGGTCCTGAAAAAGAATCGTTTTGTCTATCGAGTACAATGATTAGGACTCCGCTGTTGGATGTCCAGCAGCGGAATTCTCTAAAATTATGGAACAGTTCCTTTCATCTCTGAGTCAGCTCTTCGAGGTTAGTCATCTCTTATTTTTGTTCGGGGGAACGCTCTTAGGGCTGATGGTTGGGATACTTCCTGGGCTTGGGGGCACCTCCGGCTTGGCCCTCGTGCTTCCTTTTGTGTTCGCCTTAGAACCGTCTCATGCCTTGGCCATGATGATAGGTGTCCTGGCGCCAACCACCACATCTGATACATTCCCGGCGGTCCTCATGGGTGTACCAGGCACGTCAGGTTCACAAGCCACGGTGATGGACGGATTTCCTTTGTCTAAGCAGGGGATGGCGGCGAGGGCTCTGAGTGCAGCATTCTTATCATCGCTACTGGGCGGCGTATTCGGCGCGATGGTTCTATCGGTCTCAATCTATTACGCGATACCAATCATCATGACCTTCGGATTTGGTGAACAGTTTCTCCTAATTGTTTTGGCTCTTTTAATGGTCGGCGCCTTGACGGGAGACAATTTTGTAAAAGGGATAACTGCTTGTTTCTTAGGGTTGATAATTGGCTCAGTGGGATCTGCGCCGATTACTGGCGATCCTCGATTCACTTTCGATACGCTTTACCTTATCGAGGGCATCCCACTGGTAATAGTTGGGCTGGGTTTATTTGCGATACCCGAAATCGTTGGGCTACTCGACAACAAGGGTGCGATCGCGAAATCACTCCGGATCGAGCAGGGTTGGCTCACAGGAATAGCTGATGTCTTTAAGAATTGGTGGCTGGTACTCCGGTGCTCGACACTCGGTTGTGTGGTGGGAGCATTACCGGGGCTAGGCGGGACCGTGGTTGACTGGATCGCATACAGCCATTTGAGACAAACCAGTAAAGATACGTCTCGGTTGGGTAAAGGAGATATTCGAGGGGTGATCGCCCCAGAGTCAGCAAATAATGCTAAGGAGGGAGGAGCCTTAATTCCAACCTTGCTCTTTGGTATTCCGGGGTCGGGTAATAAGGTGCTTCTTCTGGGAGGATTTATTCTTGTCGGGATCGAGCCCGGGTTGGATATGGTGACCACACACCTCGACCTGACATATTTGATGATTTGGTCATTGGCTGTGGCCAATATTTTAGGTGCTGGCCTATGTATCGGTTTTGCACCGCATATTTCAAAACTCACCCTGATCCGATATTACATCCTCGCACCGGTGATGATTACCCTAATATTTTTTGCTACCTATAACGTGAATCGTGACTGGTACGACTTCATAGGACTTCTAGGTTTTGGTCTGGTGGGGATCACTTTCAAGCATTATGGCTGGTCCCGACCCGCGCTGTTGATCGGTTTTTTCCTTTCGTCAAAAGTTGAGTTGTTAAGCTATCAAACACAGGCCGTTTACGGGCTATCCTTTTTGTATCGACCAGTCGCGATCATATTGATCGTGTTGTGTTTTGCCACAATTTTTTTATTGTTGAGACAGCGATTCAATACCAACTATGACTCGCGATCGATTCAAAATAAGTCAAAGCAAATTTATCTATCGCTTGCCTTGATGTGTCTGCCTCTGGCTGTCATGTGGGATGTGTCAGGTATACCGGATTTTAGAGCAACCCTTTTTCCGATAGGTGTGTGCCTGATATCAATGTTCCTTTTGATTTTGATATTCGCCGTCCAATTAGCCGACCTGAGGAAACCAGCGTTCGCTGGCGGTGGCTTCCTCAGGTTCGTAAATACAAACATCTATGAAAATATAGCGGGATTCAATAATCAGTTATATTACTACTTGAGTATATTGGGCTATCTGGCAATGAATTTTATCTTTGGTTTTCCGATAGCTTCGGTACTCTTTATTAACCTGTTTATTTTGTTTCATGATAAGCGGGACCTAAAAATCTCTCTTTCTATCTCGCTCTCGCTCCTCTTCATTTTATGGATCTTATCGTCATTGCTCACGCTCCAGTTTCCCAATGGTTTACTTGGGACATTTATCGATATGCCGTGGTGGTTGGGTGGAGAACTCAACTAGGATTTACTAAAGGAACATACCCATGACTGAATTATCTTTCCCTAATCTTCCGTTTCTCGAACGCGAAAAGAAACCAAGAGAGACGGGCATTAACTACGTGAGAGCCCCGGTGCTGGTAGGACAATGTATTGATGATTACTTACAGGCCTACAGCGACATCGTTGATATTTTCAAGCTTTCTGGGAAGCAGGCTGGTCAGATGTCTCGGAGCTCGTTATTGCGGTTCCTAGAAACATGCAAGTCCAACAAAGTGATGATCTCAATCGGCAACCCGTTGATGGATATGGCACTTAATGGTGGTCGTAAGATAGTCGATGATTATCTTGATAGGGCGGTCGACTATGGGGTGGACATTATCGAGATTTCGAGCATTGCTAGGTCGGCGGACGATGGCGACATATGCCGTTTAATCGATGTAGCTTCCAAGCGAGGTTTGAAGGTAATAAATGAAGTAGGGGTCGCCTTCGCTCATTCAGAAGTACAGGACAATATGATATTTAGCGAGAGATTGGGTAGACAGATACAAAGATTTCTAGACGCAGGTTCTTGGAAAATTTTGTTGGAATCTGAGGGTATTACGGAGAACTTGGAGCGAGACAAATTTCGGTGGCAGTTAATCGATAGGCTTCTCAGCCCCTTAGCATTATCACAATTTATGGTTGAGGCGGATGATCAAGATGTTTTGAGCAAATATATCGAAATATATGGTCCAAATATAAATATGATGGTTGATTACTCGAGAGTCCTCAAAATGGAGGATGCCCGGACCGGCCACGGTCCAAGTCAGTCGCTTTGGGGAAAAGTTGTAAAATATTAGGCGGCAGTTGAACCGAGGCTTCATATTCAGTATTAGGAAAGGGTATCTATTTTAATTTGCTTAGCCTTCCAAGGCATTGGGTGATGAGGATTAGTTGTCCGGTCGAAAATATGTCGAGCTTATTGTTTCTTGGGGGAATGGTACCGCAGTGAAGTCTCCGAACTTTGTTTTCATCATGGCAGATGACCACGCCGTTAACGCAATAAGCGCTTATGGTTCAAGCCTCATTAACACGAAACACATTGATCGATTAGCATCCGACGGGATGTGTTTTACACATTGCTACACGACAAATTCGCTCTGCGCACCATCTCGGGCGGCTATCCTAACCGGGACCTACAACCATGTGAACGGGGTTTACACCCTAAAAACGAAGCTCAGTTCAATGTTCCCAAATTTTGTGAAGCACTTGCAACGGGCCGGATACTCGACAGGGATAATTGGTAAGTGGCATCTTGGGGACGACAAGTCGTCAGAACCCTCGGGGTTTGATCACTTTGATGTTCTGCTAGGGCAGGGCGACTATCACGATTCAGCATTTAATCTAAACGGTAAACTTACCAACAGTACCGGCTATGTTACCGATGTCATCACAACTAAATCAGTCCAGTGGTTAGAGACCAGAGATGTCTCAAAACCATTTTTCTTAATGATCAACCACAAAGCCCCTCACAGGGAATGGGAGAATCACCCGAAATATGATAACGAGTTTCAAGACAATATTCGGCTGCCAGACACCTTCAATGATAACTATGACAATAGGGCCAAGGCCGCTAGTGCAGCCAAAATAAGAATCCGTGAAGATCTAAAGTACGATGACCTGGGTCTCATTCAACCCGAGGGTGGAGTCGAGGTCGGTCAGCCAATTAAGCCGGGGAGCAGAGAACGAAAAATCCCAGACCTGAAAGATTCGAACGTGATTACCTTGATTGATAAGAAAACGGGTGAAAAATTTGAGTTTTCTGATCCCGAGCATTTGGCAGAATTTAAATATCAAAGATACATCAAGCGATACCTTCGAACTGTTCTCTCACTCGATGAAAGTGTTGGTAATATTCTAAATTATCTCGATGAGATGGGGCTCGCCCGCGATACGGTGGTGGTTTACACGTCCGATCAAGGCTTTTTTCTTGGTGAGCATGGTTGGTTTGACAAACGGTTCATTTACGAAGAATCATTTCAAATGCCACTGATAATTCGGTATCCCGAGAAAATCAATGGTGGTGGTGTTTGCTCAGATATTGTTTCCAATGTCGATTTCGCGCCCACGTTGCTAGATATCGCTGGTCTACCTTCGCCAAGCTACATGCAAGGCCGCAGTTTTTTAAAACTTCTTATGGGCGAAACGCCCCCGAACTGGGAACAGATCGCGTATCACAGATACTGGATGCACAAGGATCTCCAGCACAACGTCTATGCTCATTACGGTGTACGAGATCAAAGATACAAACTGATTTATTGGTACAGCGAAGGGCTCGGTATTCCGGGTGCAATCGACGAGGCAGAGCCCCCTGAATGGGAATTTTTCGATTGCGTTGAAGATCCCTTGGAATTAATTAATTGTTATGGGGATAGCCGTTATTCAGATGAAGTGAGCCGGATGCGGGCCCTGCTAGACGCAAAGATGAGCGAGATCGGCGATGTTCCTAGACATTAATATTAGTTTGATAGGATTACGCTCAAAGGGCTTCTTCACCCGGGGATGCGATGCTTGAAAGGTTACTAGTAACGGGTGCCGCGGGCGGGGTCGCCAATCTCCTTAGGCCACGACTTGTTGGTGTTTCTAAAAAGTTCCGTCTAACCGATATTAGGCACTTCGTTTCAACGTCAGATTCGGATGAGACAGTGATTGGCGATTTAGCAGATTCCGCTTTTGTCGATCAACTCGTTCAAGGCTGTGATGGCATCCTTCATCTCGGTGGTGTATCAACCGAGCAACCA
>PBZM01000004.1 GCA_002731015.1 Gammaproteobacteria bacterium | reverse complement strand
GTGCTATCAGCCGATGAAGCCTCCGAAATCTTCAATCTCAGGGGTTTGCTGACACGTGATGCCTTGACGGACTCGGGTCCGCAGATTAACGACTCAACAAAAAAGCTGGCCGCCTTTCAGTGCAATGATTTCTCTGAATCGAACGATCCTTCTGCACGGGGTGGCCTCAATTGATTTTCTCATCGCACGCTCTATGCTGATAGTGACGGAACTCCCACCAAAGAAGTCGCTGACAACGCTATGTACAGATTAAATCGTTCCATCAGAAGCCAACTGGTAGTAATTGATGGTATAGATATAGCTAAACAAGAGCATGTAGCGATTCTCGACGCCTGCCTTTCAAGTAATGCAGAATTGGCGGTGGGACGACTAGGGGTCACATCTTAGGAGCTGAGTAATCGCCTTTAGCTTCATTTCCCACCTTACCTAGGTGATTCACATAAAGAGGAACTTTTCATACAGGGCTCGACATGCATGAGAAATAAACACGACGGTTCGATCGAAAAAAATCAATTGATTGTGGAAGGATCCGCCAGCGGTAAAGTTCTAGTCTGTGAAGAAGGATTGAGTTTCTGGGGAGGCGTCGATCCACACACTGGGGCAATTATCGACGCACACCACCCCAACCACGGAGATTCTGTATCCGGCAAATGTTTATTAATGCCAACATCCAGAGGCTCATGCAGTGGGAGCGGTGTTTTACTGCAGTTGGCCCTCAATGAGCGTGCTCCTGCGATGATTATTTTTAACGAGCTAGAACAAGTATTGACTTTGGGGTCAATCGTATGCGACCGGATATTTGGGGTCCCGGTTCCTATAATCTGTCTTTCTCGGCAAAACTATTATGCTGTCGCGAGAGAAAAGTTAGTTGAACTTCACGATCATCAGCTCGTTCTAGCTAACCAAACTATCGGCCTAGACCTAATATCAAAAGATCTACTCGTCTTATCTGAAAACGATCACGCCTATTTGAAGGGCGACCATGGTGATGTCGCAAAAGCTGCGATGGAAACGATTTGCGTGATGGCAGCCGTCGAAAACGCATCGAGTTTGATCGATGTGGATAGAGGTCACATCGATGGCTGTATCTTGGCACACGACGCTAATCTCATTTTTGCTGAGAGAATGGCTGAGCTCGGCGCTAAAGTGATCATACCAACAACAATTAATGCCATCTCGGTCGATCGTGAGAATTGGCAGAACTCGGGGCTCGATGAGGACTTCGGTAAACGCGCAAGCCGTTTGGCCGATGCATACATTGAGATGGGGGTCAAACCGACATTTACCTGTGCACCATATCTTCTGGCTGACAAACCTCAACTCGGGGAAAACATAGGTTGGTCGGAATCAAACGCAGTGATTTTCGCGAATACCGTTCTCGGTGCGCGAACCCAAAAACATCCTGACTATCTCGATCTATTTATAGCGATAACGGGACGGGCACCGTCCGTTGGAATGTATTCAACGCTTGGCAGAAAAGCTCGAGTAAAAATCGAGGTAACGATTCCTCAGAAGTGGTCATCTGATGATGAGGTCTTGTGGCCGCTAATTGGTTGGCTCGCTGGTAAATTGTCGCCTGATTCAGTCCCCTTGATTACCGGGCTAGAAAGTCTGTCACCAACAATCGATGATTTAAAATCTCTATGCGCTGCTTTCGGAACAACTTCCGGTGCACCAATGCTACATATTCTCGGCCAAACACCTGAATCATCTACCCAGAATGCTGAACGACTTCCGATATACCTGATCAATCCTGAAAACCTAAAGGATGCTTGGTTCGAGCTTAACCGTGGACTCGAAAAAATAGATTTAGTCGCTGTTGGAAGCCCACACGCATCGATCGAAGAAATAAGAAAGATAAGCGCTCTTTTTGCTGACAGACGACGCCACGTCCAGACTCAAATGAAAATTACTGCTGCTCGCCACACGATTCAACGTGCAGAGGCTGAAGGAATTGCCAAAAAATTGGAAGATGCGGGAGTACAGATAATGCCCGACCTCTGCTGGTGCTCAATTGTTGAGCCTATATTCCCGCCAGAGGCGAAAGGTCTAATGACCAACTCCGGTAAGTACGCCCACTACGCCTACGGTTTAAGCAACAGACACTCTAGACTGGGGTCGTTAAGGGACTGTGTGGACGCAGCGATTTCGGGTTTCGCGGCGCACGAGCCTCCAGCTTGGCTGGTTGCATGAGTCGATTGTGCCGTCTCGCCTCGGGAGGTATTTGTGACTCATTTGGATCAAGCTACTCTTTTGGAGGACAAAAAATTTCCTATTTCGCTGGGCCACAGATTCGTGAGGCCAGATTTTTACCGATTTTAATTTGGGGCGGTAACGCATTGGTCGGCAGATATGAGGAAAGTAAGGGAAGTGATGACCCTTATTTTAAGGTATTGATTTATCCCACGGAAAAGGCAACCACAAATTGGCATTCTGATGGGCGAGACAATTTTTTTATTCAACTTGCCGCGTTCGCAACATTGTAATAAATAGATTACATCTCGGCCTGAAAAGTGTAGATCGTGTCGCCAAAAAAGTTATGAAACAAGACCTTGACGCGGGTTTGTGTTGCAATATTATTACGTTTTCACAAGTCGTTAGGAGTAATCCATGCGGATCGCTTTGACCTTGGCTCTTATCTTAATCTCTGGCTTTGTGCACGCAGAAAAACGGCACGCTGGGGCACACGTCCACGGTCTTAACCACGTAAAGATAGTTTTAGAAGGGGCAACGCTACAAGTTGTCTACGAGTTCCCAATCGCACAACTTCGAGAGCACGACGAACACAAGCACGACGAACACAAGCACGACGAACACAAGCACGACGAACACAAGCACGATGAGCACAAACACAACGAACACAAGGGTGACAAGGATCACGCCCACCTAGCCGAAGATCTAAAAAAAATCGCCAGCATATTCGAATTCGTGCGCCTACCTGACTCTGCTGAATGTGTTCAAAAAAAGATAGACCAATCAGTGAGGGACGTCGTTTTAGACAGAGAAACTAGCGGAGACTCGGGGCATAAGGACGTGGTCATTGAGGCTGACCTAACCTGTGGGCATCCGGATAAGGTTACGTCGTTCGATTTCGGGCCGGCCTTCGAGCGATTTGACGATCTTGCAATGATTCAGGTTGAAGGTTTGGTCGGGGATCAGTCATTATCAGACTCGCTAACACGAGAAAGAGTATTAACCTCAATTTGATTGTCGAGACCAACGCTCTGAGTTACGACTACGGGTCTGGTGAAAAAATCCAGTTCCCAGACCTCAAAGTAGCTGCAGGCGAAAAAATTGCACTAGTGGGGGCATCTGGTAGCGGGAAATCAACTTTCTTAAACTTGCTCTCCGGCGTGCTGCCCATCCAATCTGGATCGATTCGGCTTCTCGGCCATTCTTATAATGATCTGAGCCCACTCCGACTCGACAAAATTCGCGCGGATCACATTGGAGTCATTTTTCAATCGCTGAATCTCATTCCCTATTTAACTGGTTTTGAGAATGCGGTCCTCGGACTGGAGTTCTCAAAAACACGTCGGGCCAAGATAGATGACGTCACCTACCAAACTTACTCACTAGGACATCAGCTGGGCCTAATGCCCGATATTCTTGAGAAGAGACCAAACAAGCTCAGTGTAGGACAACAACAGCGGGTCGCAGTCATCAGGGCGCTGCTCGGAAGCCCTGAGCTTATTCTTGCAGACGAGCCGACCTCAGCACTGGACCCTGCTGCAACTAAGGAATTTATGTCAGAACTGAACAGCTCAGTCGAGGCCTCGGCTCAGGCTATTATCGTTGTCAGTCATAACCCCGAGATCATCCCATGGTTCGACCGGGTGGTCAGGATCGGGCGAGAATAATGTTTCGGCTAGCACTAGCATCGATGCGCTCGAGGCTGATCCCGGTTGGTCTCGTCGTCGTTGCTCTCTCAGCCTCTATGGCACTTCTTCTCAGCTTCGACAGAATCCAACAGGGTACAAAGAGCGGATTTAACCAAAGCCTGAGCGGGGTAGATCTAGTACTTGGACCAAGAGGAAGCGGACTGGAATTGGTCCTCTACACCGTGTTCCATCTGGGGAAGCCAACAAACAACATCACAACAGCAACGGTATCAGACATCGCCAGCGATCCGATGGTCGAGTGGTCAGTACCAGTAGCGCTTGGAGACAGCCATCGTGGCTTCAGGGTCATCTCGACGACTAAAGCATACTTCGATCGCATCAAATTTGCCGGCGATAAACCACTGGTGTTTGCACAGGGGAATGCATTCAGCGATCTTGACGAGGTTGTCCTAGGCAGTGGTGTAGCAGAGGCACTAGGTTACACCCTGGGGACAACAATTTTTGTGACACATGGTTCTGAGATGCTCGGTGAGTTACATGATGACTTTTCGTTTAATGTCGCCGGGATTCTTGCACCCACGGGTACTCCAACGGATCGAGCGGTTTTCGTAAGCCTAGAAGGCTACGAATTGATTCATCTCGGATGGAGGAATGGTAGTAAGGCCATAAGCCTAAAGGGCCTCGACATAGACGCAATACCCAGAGATCGTTTATATCCCGAAACAGTAACCGCGGTCTATCTCGGACTGAAATCTAAGCTGGGCATATTTAAATTTATCCGGAAGATCAACGACTACCCTGAGGAGGCCATCAGTGCCGTCATCCCCGGTGTTGCGCTTGCCCAACTGTGGTCAATGGTCGGCACAGTAGATTCGGTGTTCAAGCTCGTCAACTGGCTGATTATCGGCATCAGCATAATAGGAATGGTAACGATGATGATAACGGGACTAGACGGCCGGACGCGTGAGATGACAATACTCCGCGCGCTCGGGGCCTCGCCGCCCAAGCTGGCCTGCCTCGTCCTCCTAGAAACATTTGTGATTAGTCTTACTGCGATCCTGTCTGCTGTCATTTTAGTCCGGATCCTGACGCTCGGCGCCGCAGACTTATTGGGCGAGTGGGCAGGTATTCGCGTGCAACTCACGTGGTTAGCCGGCAACGAGCTGGTGACGCTAATGATCATAGTTCTAGCGGGGCTAGGAGCGAGCCTCATACCCGCGGGTATGGTATACAGACGCTCATTGCACAGGGGATTCGCTAATTGATACGAATAGTAGGTCTTTTAGCCACACTCATTTTTTTCAACGCAATCTCCGTGGTCTGCGCCGTTGCCTCCGGCTATGAGGCTACTGAGGAAGACTTTGTTCGCTGGGAAACCGCTTGGGACAGCTTGATTCCACCCGGCGCCTACGATTTTGTGCCGAAAGATTTTTACTTCGAGCTATTGTTTAATCCCACCTTCCAGAGTCAACTCGATGAAGCAGGTAGGGTGATCAATCCTCTTCTTGAGGGTAAATCTGTCGAGATCGCGGGCTTCATGGTCCCGATAGAGGTGCGGGAGGAGAATGTCTTACAATTCTTGCTTGTCCCGGAGGCGGGACAGTGTATTCATGTCCCACCACCACCGCTGAATCAGACACTGCTTGTAGACACGACCACTACACCGACACCATTACGAGATCTCTACCAGCCCATCATCGTCTGGGGCCGACTGTCTGTCGGCACTCAGAGCTTCGAGATAGCCGATAGCGGCTACAGTCTGGCAGCGTCTAAGATCATTACACTTAACCTTGAAGAGGACATGATCCCGGTCGTCCCCGGTGCTGATGGTGATCGATGATATCAAGCTGCCCGAGCAAATTAGTTAAGCCGGAAAGACCACCACACCCCAGCGGATAGCAATATTTCGGGCCCTGGTTATAGTGGACGGACCAGTAACTGCTTATGATCTCTGAGACCACACCAATAGTCGGTCCATAGAGTCATTCAATATCAGCACAATCTATAGAGTGTTGGATTTCTGAGTCGAGTTTGAGGTGGGTGCTCAAAACAGAGTCAGCAAAAAAGTTTGTGGTTTGTAAGGATGAACACAGGCGCCATATCCATGTGCTCCGGCACTGCACCAGTTGTCGGAAAATCTAGGAACACTATGAGATGTCACGCCTGATAAGATGCCCCGTTCGTCGACATTTAAGGCCCACAAGAATTAAGTTATAGAAATCCAAGGGCAGTTTGGAAACTGTCTGAATCTCCTCGCGAATCTGGATCCATAGCTTTATGCACCCAAATGAGCCGGGTATCCATGTCGCACGGAAAACCCTTTGAATATGAAAAATGCTTTCTGTCCCTTGCGCTCTAGTGTTTGTTCCACCCAAGCTGTCCAGTTCCACCATCACAAGCTTCAATCCGCACACAGAAGTACTTTTTATATCGAGTGATTCGTCCTAATCTGTAGGAAGACGGAGGTAGACATGCGCTTTTTCGCAAAAGTTGTAACAGCGTTGTTGGTAGCCTGTTTTACTACCGCCGAGGCTGATCAGACAAAATCCGAGCTCGGCAAACTCTTCAATGCACTCCGAGAGTCCGATAACCTTGTCGAAATTTCTCAAATCCAAAATAAGATTTGGTCCCACTGGTATGAACTTCCTGGGAACGCTCGTCCGCTACAGTCTGTCTTTGATCAAGGCGTTAAGGCTCTACAGTCGGGGCAGGCTCAGGATGCTATTACCCAATTCAGCCAGGTTATTGATGCAGCGCCTGCCTTCGCTGAGGCATGGAACAGACGTGCAACCACATATTTTGTGCTAGGTGACTTCGAGTCATCGCTACTGGATATCCGTCAAACATTAATTTTAGAGCCAAGACATTTTGGAGCGCTCAGTGGATTATCGATGATTTTTGAAACTACAGAACAATATGAGCGCGCAATTCGTGCAGAACAGCAACTACTCAGACTCATGCCAAACAACAAGCTGATCGAGAAGCGAATACTACGGTTGCAAGAGAAGGCGCTGAAATCTCGTATCTAATTAGTATTTCCCGCTGACGAATTCGAGTACTACGAGAGGCGAAGCTAAACTAATGATGACGATGATTACCAGCAAAAGCCAATCTAAATATCGCGACATTCTTACCTCTAGGCGTACTCACTGAAACCATCTTGGTTTTAGCAAGGTTCTTACCCGCAGTATCTTATTCAGGTCCTTGACAAGTTGCATCTTTCCAGCGTGAGATACCGCCAGCATAGGTCTCAACCACTTTGTTCATCGAGTCATGCGACAAAAACGTCAACCCGAATAATTTCTCTTGAACACTATTAGATCTTTCCCACGCCTCGAAGCCTAAATCGTCACTAGTGATATCAATCAGACAAAAATCAGCCCATTTACCCGGCTCTAAAGAACCAATAAAACCTGCTTGGTTGATAGCCTTGGCACCTCCCAAAGTATGCCAATAAACCAACTGAAAGGGATCCAATACTCGGCCACCCAACTTGGCTACCTTGTAAGCCTCCGACATCGTCACGAACGGATTTAACGAGACGCCACCTCCAACATCGCTTCCCATCCCTACATTAATGTCTCTTGATATATATCCAGAGGCATCGAACAAACCAGACCCCAAGAACGTATTGCTCGTGGGGCAATGAATCACAGAAGCACCAGACGCTGCCCACCTCTCGTATTCAGATTCGGTCGTGTAGATCCCGTGCGCAAATAATGATCGATCACTTAGCAATCCAAATGCGTCATACACATCCAGATAGTCAGTAGCATGGGGGAATAAATTTGATGTGGCTAAGACCTCTTCTTTTGTCTCGTTGATATGCGTCTGCATCAGTAAACTTGGATTGGACTCCAGTAGTCGGCCGCAATATTCCAGCATTCCCTCTGTGCAGGAGATAGCAAAGCGGGGCGTAATTGCGTAACGAAATCTCTCGACACACCGTCCAGATTCTATAGCCTTTGCGCTAACCTCTTTGAACAAACCGACGTCAACTAGTACATTATCTGGAGCACCCCGGTTCATAGCCGTGACTCCCGAGACAAGGTTAAAGCCTGAATACGAGGCCGCACCCAGCAGCGCGTCGAAAGCTTCTTCGTGAATCGTTGAAAATACGGCTGCTGAGGTGACCCCTCTCTTCAGCATCAGCTCCAAAAATTGGCGAGCGCGTTTCTCAGCGTAGGGTCTTTGGCTGTACTTAGCCTCCTCAGGAAACGTATATTTATCGAGCCACTCAAGCAACGACGCCCCGTAGGACGCAATCACCGGTAGCTGCGGATAATGAACATGAGCATCAATGAACCCAGGGAAAATAAGATGCCGAGTTTTCTTAACCTGATAATGTGAATACTCCGCTGGGACGCTCGGACCAACATACAGAATCTTACCTTGATCACCCACCACCATAGAACCGTTATCAAGGTAAGTATACGTGCCTACACTCCTATCATTGAGAAGCGTAAATAGTGGGCCTTGAACGACAAACGGCTCGCATAGTTCTGCCGCATCAGAATCATTCGTCATAAACCACCAAACCGAAGGAGGACCTTGAAAAGGTCGCGATCCATTCTCATTCGGACAAAGCCTCTGCACTTTGCCAAAGAAGAAACTCGGCCACCGCTGAGACCGCAATAACTGCGGGCTCCTTGCCACGTATCCCAACAACACCTACTGGACAATTAATCCTCTCCGAGTTCAGCCCGAGCTTTCGCAGTCGACTCGCAAATCTAGCTTTTTTTGATTTTGAACCGATCAAGCTGATAGAGCCCTCCGCATTCCGCTCAACAAGCCGCCTGCATATCTCAAAATCCAACTCGTGACTGTAGGTCATAACCAAGTGGTATGCCTTTTCAGGAATCGAATCAATCACGGCTGAGGCATCTATGTGAGAAGCCCCCAAATCTTCCCTATCGTCGAATGTCACCAGAGGATAAGGAACGGTTTCCATAATCCTAGACACCGCAGACCCCACGTGCCCCAGCCCGTACAGAACCATCGGAAACCCTTGATCCGGCGGGGTTTCGGGTCGCTCAGCAGCGTTGAAAGCCAAGTCTACAATCCCACCACAACACTGAGACAAGACGGGGCCCAGAGGTAGGCTGGCCACGGCCTCGGTTAATCCCTCGGCTATCATTTCCCGGGCCCTCTTGGTCGCCAAAAATTCCAGCTGACCGCCACCAATCGAACCAACCTGAGAGTCAGAATTCACCCACATCTTGGTACCCTCACCTCGTGGGGTACTTCCTAACACCCTGACAATTTCGATTAGGATCCATTCGCCGCGCACTGGACACACCTTAGGATTTCTTGAGGAGTTGCCGGCGCGTTGAGCTGTGGCCAAAACTTGCTGTCTGAGCTAACGCTGCTAATCGCGTGACAGATCGCCGAATGCACGCTGATTGCAAGCATAAAGGGTGGTTCCCCGACCGCTTTTGACTGATAAAGCATCTCCCGAGGATTCGCACCATCCCACAAATGAATATGCATCTTCGGCCGATCAGTGGCGGTCGGAATCTTGTACGTACTGAGGCCGTGCGTCAACAATTCGCCGGCGCTCGAATAGACCAATTCCTCTGACGTCAACCAGCCCATCCCCTGAACAAAACCTCCCTCTATCTGACCTAAGTCAATGGCTGGATTGAGGCTCTTCCCAACGTCGTGGAGTATATCCACTCGCAAGACCTTAGGAACGCCGGTCAGGGTATCTATCGCCACCTCTGTTACGGCAGCTCCGTTGGCAAAATAATAGAATGGACGACCCTTACCTGTCTTCGGATCCCAACCAATATCCGGCGTCGCGTAGTGCCCGGTCGCACTTAACGGGACACGCGCGAACCACGCCCTCCTAGCTAACTCACTGAAGGTAATTTCGTTACCTCCAACCCTAACCAACCCACGAGAGAATCGAACTTCAGCGGAGGTTTGGTAGGTCTCTCGGAGAAAAATCTCTAATCTTTGCCTGATCTTTCGGGCAGCCGTCAAGGCGGCCATCCCATTTAGATCAGAACCGCTGGAGGCCGCTGTCGGTGAGGTGTTGGGAACCTTATCCGTCCTGGTAGCCGTGACCTGAATCGTTTCCTGGTCTATGCCCAGATGATTTGCGACAACTTGTCTGATTTTTGTATGCAGCCCCTGACCCATTTCGGTTCCACCATGATTCAGGGAGACCGAACCATCTTTGTAGACGTTGAGTAATGCGCCGGCCTGATTCAAAAAGCTAGCGGTGAACGAGATACCAAACTTTACAGGAGTGAGCGCGATCCCTCTCTTGATACGTTTTGATTGATCGTTCGTCAAATTAATCTCTTCCCTTCGATTACGATAGTCCGACGTCTCCGCAAGATTCCTAATTATTTTTGGAAGAACACCCTCATCAATGGACATACCGTACGGTGTTTCTGTACCAGATGTCCCGTATAGGTTGAGCAACCGAATATCAAGCGGATCTTTGCCTGTAACCCTAGCGATTACGTCCATACAGCGCTCGATACCGATCATTCCCTGTGGACCGCCGAAACCTCTAAACGCAGTGTTCGACACAGTATTGGTCTTAAATCGGTTCGAGACGATCTTTACAGATGGAATAAAGTACGCGTTCTCAGCATGAAATAGGGCCCGATCGTTTACAGATCGACTCAGATCAGAACTCCAACCACAGCGAGAGTTCAGTTCAATATCCGCTGCCGTAATAAGGCCCTCGGCGTCGTGCCCGACCCTATAGTTCACTAGGAAATCATGCCTCTTTCCTGTCACACGCATGTCGTCATCTCGGTCCAGCCGAACCTTGACAGGTCTACCTGTTACATGAGCTCCTAATGCGGCTAATATTGCGAAATGCGCTGCCTGAGTCTCTTTCCCACCGAATGCCCCGCCCATCCGTCGGACCTCGACGGTCACATTCGCCGCGCTGACGCCAAGAAGGTTGGCAATCAGATCCTGAACCTCTGTCGGGTGTTGGGTTGAACTTACGACATGGATACCGTCCGATGAGGGCATCGCCAGCGCAACTTGACCCTCAAGATAGACATGATCCTGCCCACCAACCGACATGCCACACTCAGTTATATGGTCGCACTCAACGAACGATAATTCAGAAAAATGATTTTCTAGAATCAGCGGTTCGTGGAGGATCTGCCCTGCCCCTGCCGCTTCGGCGATGGTAGAAACTATCGGTTCCAACGGCCGTCCACTGACCTGATACTCTCGAGCAATCCGACGCGCCTCGTCTCGATCCGAACACAGAACGATCCCCACTGGCTGGTGCGGGTAACTTGTCTCATTAGAGGGCAGAAGCGGTTCATCGTGTACAACAGGCCCTGCATTATTCTCACCAGGAATATCTGCGGCGCTCAGAAACCGGTGATGGCCCAAGCATAGGCCCTCGAGTTGCACTGAATCGGGAGCGTTGATGCTTAAATCCCGACTAGGTGTTGCCGGGCCCAGAACTAGAGCACCGTGCAGACAACCACTTGGCTCTGGTATGTCGTCGCAGTATACCGCTTCGCCGGTTAAGTGCTCCAGGTTACTGTCGTGAGATTCTGGCGCCCCAATAACCGAGGTGCCCCACGGCTTGGTTAGATCATTCACGAGAAGCATCCCCATCCAAAAAGTCACGCACTAAATTTTTCGATACAGCGAGGCGATACCAGGCCTCTGCTCTGTGATCTGACAGAGGACTGAAGTCAGAGGTTAGATCATCGGGATTGAGAGACTCCATTGTTTTCTCGGCGAGTTTTGGTGTGCCCGCCATTCCTCCAAAAGCGAACCGATAGCTGGGCTTATCACCGGAAATCTCAGCCATCGCTGCTAGAACGATGCTGATGTCCTGATCGTATCTCTTGCTGATTTTTTCAACCGCAAGACGCCTGATGCGTGCTCGTCTGGGAATTAGAACGGAGACCAACACCTCGTCACGAAGCAGGTCTTGCTTTCCATACTCAATGAAGAAATTTTCAATCGGGATAACTCGATGGCCGCGGCACGAATGTATCGTCAATGAGGCGCCAAGAGCAATCAGAACCGGGGCCGAGTCACCTATCGGCGAACCGTTGGCGATATTGCCGCCGAGCGTTCCGCTACAGCGAACCTGTGGCCCCCCGAATCTTTGAAACCATTCCTGAAGCTCGGGATATTCGGATACCAAACTATTTTCAAGTTCTTCAATCGTTACCGCGGCACCGATTTCTATAATGTCGGACCGTATTTCTCTCAAAAGGAGCTGCTCACAAAATTTTGTGAGGATGATGTGGGAAGGCCTATCTAAGCGCTTCGTTATCCACAGCCCAAAATCGGTGGCCCCAGAAACAAGTGTAGCGGATGGAAAATTTTTTCTAAGATCCAGCAGATGTTCGAGCGTTTTTGGTGCGTCAATCCTCGAGTTGTGATTGGCAATGGAAAATCCGCCTCGAGACAACTGTCTTAGGACCGCCGTAGCGCCCTCGATCTCATCGACAAAGGCTCTATCGAGAGGCTGACTCTGGGCAAGTCGAGTTGCCTCAATCAGACCGCCATAGCCGGTGCATCGGCATAAGTTCCCAGCCAACGCCTGTTCTGGTGTTTGGTCTTTTTTTGTTATCTGAGCGTACACCATCGCCATCACAAAACCAGGCGTACAAAATCCACACTGTGACGCGTTAAGGGGCAGCATTCCGCTTTGGGCTGAACATAATGACCCTGACCTGCTGAGAGTCTCTACAGAGATCAGCCACGCCCCATCGAGATATGCGAGCGGATAAATACATGTATTAATTACGCTAAACCGAAGATCACCGGACTCGGATATAGAGCCGACCAGGCAGGTACAGGCACCGCAGTCACCCTCATTACAGCCCTCTTTAGTGCCGGTCTGCATTGCTTCGGATCGGAGCCAGGGCATAACCATATCCGTCGCGCGGACGTTGTCCAGTATTCTTACTTGGCCATCGAAGTAGAATTTGATATCACTGCGTAGATCTTCTTCTGTCACCATAAACTATTTCCGTGCACCTAATGACGCCATCAATCTTACGCGACAAATATCACCAAGGTCGTTTAATCTAAGAGTATTGTCTTAGAGTACCCGTTTTCGACCACCCGAGCATCTTCAAAATACTGTGACAAAAGCAATTAAAGAAGTCCAAATAAACGAAACAGTGCTGTCCATTGACCAACTCACTCTCGGATTCCCCGAACAGGATCCGCTCGCAACGATTTCATGGGCTATACATCGTGGGCAACAGATCGCACTCCTCGGAAAATCTGGGTCCGGAAAATCAACTCTTTTGAATAGAATTATCCGCGGTTCGTCGTCGATTCAGTGTCAGACTCAGCGAGTCGCTTATTTGTCCCAACAGCCAGCCCTGCTGCCCTGGGTCAGCGTTCTCGACAACATACTTCTAGGCTTTAAGTTACGAGGAGAGACGATCGTCTCGAAACATTTGAAGCGCGCCCACCAACTCCTGACAGATGTGGAACTCTGCGGTTTTCAGTACCACAAGACTAATCATCTCAGTGGTGGCGAGAGGTCCCGTGTCGCGCTGGCACGGGCACTACTCGAGGACGCTGATCTTCTGTTACTAGACGAGCCCTTTGCAGCCCTCGATAGATCAACCAAAATTCAAATGACAAAGCTCTGTAAAAAATTGTTCGCAAACAAAACAGTGATCCTGGTTACACACGATCCCAGAGACGCACTAGGCTGGTTAGACATGGCAGTGGTTCTGACATCGCGTGGGCTCAGAGGTCCATTCAATCTCGCTGACTTCCAAAACGATCACGCTCTGATTCAGGCCCTGGATGGTGACTTATGAACCGGATCATTGGCTACTTTTTGCCCGTGACGCTATTAATCGCGGTCTGGTGGTCAATCGTTATCCTGTTCGATATCCCGCACTTTATACTCCCCGCACCTGATCGGGTCGCTACTGTCTTATTCGATAGGTTCGCCTTGATCAGTGCTCACGCGGCCACAACGGCGCTGGAGATCATCTGTGGTCTACTCTTAGGTTCCATAATGGGATTTACCGTCGCGTGTCTGATTGGTGATTCCAAACGACTTCAGTCAATCACCATGCCGGCGTTAATCATCAGTCAAGCCCTGCCAGTATTCGCGATCGCGCCAATTCTCATGCTATGGCTCGGTTATGGATTCGCATCCAAACTCGCCATGACTACGCTAATTGTCTTTTTTCCGGTGACCGCTAGCACCCTAGCCGGATTTAGAGCTCTACCGGACTCCTGGGACGCCACTTTTCAAACGCTCCGGCCCCGCAGAGCAAAGTTATTTTTCTATGTGCGACTTCCGCTTGCAATCCCCTATACCCTATCAGGTATTCGGGTAGCTGCTTCGGTCGCGCCCATAGGCGCGATAGTGGGGGAGTGGGTTGGCTCATCAAGCGGGCTGGGTTATCTGATGTTGCATGCCAATGCTCGGGGTCAGACCGATCTGATGTTCGCGGCTCTGGTAGTGTTATGCGCGGAAGCTTTAATAATCTGGAGTGTGTCGAACCGGATAACTCTCCGGTTCGATCAAAAGTATACAGCCAATGTGTAATCTGAGCTGTATTACTCCATTTATGGCAGCGAGCCCTCAATGCCTTCCACATAGAAGTTCATTCCGAGCAAGGTACCATCGTCCGCCGTCTCACCGGACTTTAACCATGGCGAACCGTCCTGCTTATTAACCGGCCCCGTGAATGCGTGCAGTCGGCCCTCGGTGATCGCCTTTCGAGCCTCCTCAGCCATGGCTTTGACATCATCTGGAACGGCCTTACCATATGGAGCTAAAGCAACCATTCCAGTGTCAAAGCCTCCCCAAGTGTCTGTGGACGACCAAGTTCCATTAATCAGATCACCTGCTCTTCTCACGTAATAGGGTGCCCAGTCATCAATAATGGCGGTCAATTGCGCATTTGGTCCATAAGCTGCCTGATCTGACGCCTGGCCAAACGCATAGATGCCTCGTTCTTCAGCGATCTTCATCGGAGCAGCGGAGTCAGTGTGCTGCATCAAAATATCTGCGCCTTGGTCAATCAGTGCCTTCGCCGCATCGGCCTCCTTACCTGGATCAAACCAAGTAGAGACCCAAATCACTTTAAACTTTACGTCAGGATTAACACTCTTGGCGGCCAAGTATGCCGCATTAATCCCGCGCACAACTTCCGGAATCGGGAAGGATGCAATATAACCGATCGTATTTGACTTAGTCATTTTTCCTGCTATCAGACCAAGTACGTGGCGACCCTCGTAAAAGCGCGATGAATACGTCGCAACATTATCAGCCCGCTTATACCCGGTCGCATGCTCGAACTTCACATCCGGAAACTGTTGCGCCACTTTTATAGTCGGGTTCATGTATCCAAACGAAGTTGTAAATACCGCGTTTGCCCCATCTGATGCCATCTGAGCGATTACACGCTCAGCGTCGGGGCCCTCAGACACACTCTCAACGAAGACCGTCTCAACCTTACCACCGTACTCAGCCTCAACTGCGAGACGACCTCGATCGTGCTCATATGTCCAACCTGCATCGGCAACGGGTCCCACGTATACAAAGCCAATTTTAACCTTGTCCGAGACTGCCGCCGTCTTTTTCGTTTCACTAGGTTCGAAAGACACTATGGCCGCGATCACAGCCACAAGTACCAATAAACCAATTACCAGATTTGATTTCTTCATGGGTAGTTCCACCGTTCCTCATTTACTCTCTCTAAAAGTGACTCCCAATGATCCAGGAGCCTTGTGCGAAAAATTTCCTCGCCCAGCGATAATTACTAGCGCCCCAATAGTGACCAGATATGGCAACATTGACAACCACTGAGAGGCCACAGAAACACCAAGCGCCTGACCGTGCAACTGGATAATAGAGACACTACCAAACAGATAGGCCCCAACAATCACCCGTAGCGGACGCCAAGAAGCAAACACCACAAGCGCCAGTGCAATCCAACCCCGGCCTGCTGTCATGCCTTCGACGAAAAGTGGCGTCTGGACAAGCGTTAGGTACGAACCACCAATCCCGGCAAGCGCACCACCAGTGATTATGGCTAAAAAACGAATTCTCGTCACCGAAAATCCAAGGGCATGGGCTGCGGAGTGATTCTCACCAACTGCCCGAAGGATCAAGCCCGCGCGTGATTTTGTAATAAACCACCACATTAAAACAGCTAGAGAGATGGACAAATAAACAAGTGGATCGTGAGAAAAGAGCGCATGACCTGCTATTGGTAAATGACTCAATATTGGAATATTCCATGCATCGACTTGAGGTGCAGCCTGACCCACATATTGAGCACCCGCCAGTGCACTCAAGCCAAGGCCAAAAAGCGTCAAGGCAAGCCCGGTAGCAACTGGATTCGCATACAATCTCAACACGAGCAGAGCGAAAATTGATGCCAGCAAAGCACCTGCTAGAGCGGCAGCTATGATAGAAATTAATAGTGGGAAACCCGAGAGCGCTGTCGCAAAACCGGCCAAAGCCCCCACAATCATTAGGCCCTCAATACCCAGATTCAAAACACCAGCCCGTTCTTGAATCAATGCACCCAAACCAGCAAATACCAGTGGCGTAGAGGCGACCAATACCGCGTGCAGAATTGATGACAGTAATCCGTAATCCATCAGGTTGCCCGCCCAAAGCGAACGCGATAATTCACCAGCAGTGATGTTCCGAGTAAGAAAAATAATAACAAACCCTGAAATACTTGTGTGCTGGCAGCAGGAATACCCAGTGACAGCTGTGCGGCCTCCCCAGCCAAATAGGATAAAGCCACTAAGAGACCGGCTGGGATTACTGCCATTGGATGAAGTCTCGCAAGAAACGCCACAATGATCGCTGTAAATCCGTAGGACGGTGAAATATTCGGCACCAGTTGTCCGATATTTCCGGTAACCTCAACTACGCCCGCAAATCCGCTAACAGCACCACCGATAAGTAACGCCGTCCAAATCGTTCGATCACGGCTATAACCGGCGAACCTTGCGGCATTCAGAGAGAGTCCCGTAACTCGCATTTCGAATCCCAAGTGCCAGCGCTTGACGATCCATGTCCCAAGTAATGCAAAGAAAATTGCAAAGATAAATCCGAAATGACCTCTACCTGCGGGAAATAATTTTGGTAACGTCGCCGCCTCGTGGAGCAGCCGACTTTCAGGAAAATTAAACCCGTCTGGATCTCGAAGCGGTCCATGCACCATCACGCTGAGCAACAAAATCGCGACATAGGTCAGCATCAACGACACCAATATCTCGTTCGCATTAAATCGAACCTTTAAGAATGCTGGAATCGCACCCCACAGCAGGCCACCAAGACTCCCGCCCAACAACACGAGCGGCATAACCCAAAACCCATCAATTCCCCAAAAACCAAGAGCCACAGCACCGCCACACAGCCCTCCCATCACCAGTTGACCCTCAGCGCCGATGTTCCAAACACCTGCTCGGAAACCAAGCGCCAAGGCAACGCCAATCGTAATGAGTGGGGTGGCCTTCGCAATCAGTTCACTCACTCCATAGACCGAGTTAAGAGGCCTTATGAAGATCCTCTGGAGGCTCGAAACTGGTTCGAGTCCCATAACAGCAAGAAGAATTGACGCCGTAACCACGGTCAGACTCAAGGCAGCAAATACAGCAACCCATTCGTGGTACCAATGTGTCTCGGAGCGAGCCTCAACGAAGATCACGATTCAACTTCCTGACCAAGCATCAGTGCACCTAAATAATCGGGGGTTGTCTCTTCGGTTGGATAAGTTCGGCTCAAACGACCATGACAAATCGCGCAAATACGGTCGCTGACAGACAACAGCTCGTCAATATCCTGACTTATCATAACAATCGAAGCACCGGCGTCAGCCATCTTAATAAGCATTTCGTGAATAAAAAGCTGTGCTTTTGCATCAACTCCCCAGGTCGGATTCGATACTATGAAAACCTTGGGGTTACCCAATAACTCACGCCCGATAAGAAACTTCTGCAAGTTACCACCTGACAAGCTAGACGCCTTTGCATTGACGGACGATGTTCTCACGTCGAACGTCTGAATCACTTCATCAGCAAACCCCTTGGCCGCCGGACCACTAATCAAATGCTTATTTTTCAGGATACCGCGAGTATGCCGAGCAGTTAGAATAATGTTCTCCCACAGCGTTAAGTCAGGGACAGCAGCATGTCCCAAACGATTTTCCGGAGCGCCCAGCAGACCCAAAATCCTGCGCTGCTCTACGCCCATGCGTCCGATTGGCGTATCGTCAAGCATAATACTGTCGGGATTGGGTAAGGTAACCTCCCCAGAAAGAACATCAAATAGCGTATCTTGACCATTTCCAGCGACACCAGATATACCGAGGATCGAGCCAGGGGCAACTGATAAATACAGATCACTCAGCGCAACACTTCTAATAGAATCTGGATACACATCACCCACTCGCACTGTGAGACGAGGTTTTGAATCCGATGACTTTTTAACCTTGCTGCGTTTTGTGTCCTTCAAACGCTCACCGATCATTTTTTCACCGAGGGAGCGAGTACTCTCTTGCCTCGGATCGACTACATCTATAATTTTGCCCGCACGCATCAACGTAGCTCGGTCACACAACACTCTCACCTCCTCGAGTTTGTGTGAAATGTAAATAATTGAGCGTCCTTCATCAGAGAGTCGACCGAGTGTTGCAAACAGTTGTTCTGTCTCTTGTGGCGTCAATACCGAGGTGGGCTCATCGAGGATCAATAAACGCGGATCTTGCATCAGGACCCGGATGATTTCCACGCGCTGCCTTTCTCCGGCACCTAGATCATGCACCCGACGACTTAATTCAACATGTAGCCCGTAGCGCTCGCAAAGTTCTAAAATATCAGCGGCTAGTTCTGCACCGGGATAACGCCCCTCCAAGCCGAGGGCGATATTTTCTAGAACAGTCAGAGCATCAAAAACCGCAAAGTGTTGAAAAACCATGCCAACACCGGCACGCTTCGCATGACTTGGGTCATCGGGCGAATGTGGTTCTGAGTGGAGTTCCATATCACCAGAATCAGGCCTCAAAACCCCATAAACCATCTTAACGAGGGTAGATTTACCCGCGCCATTCTCACCGAGCAACGCATGGATCTCGCCCTGATCGACAGACAAATCGACCCCTCTATTAGCAGCAAAATCGCCAAAATATTTTGTCAGCCCACGCACACTTAGGCACTGCCTCGACGAAGCAGACAAACGTTTCGTATTTGCAACCGACTCAGTCAAATTAGAAACTCATCCCCAAGAATGCCTGAAGAATACAACATTCCCTCCTGCAAACCCACGCATTAGCGATTGTTCGGTTGGAAAAAGAAATATTCCGAGCTGATGTTTCCATGCAATGTAACCAGTCCCTGCTGAATCCAATCCATACTTTGTGTAAGAAGGTCTGGAGTCAAACATTTTAGATCCATTTTTTTTAGACCATCAACAATAGTATCCAACAAGTCTGTTGACACACGTTGATGCGGTAATTGAGTCAATAAGCGGTCCACTTGTGCAAGTGCTGCCACCATCGACTGCGGAAAGTTGTTATCTCGCAAAACAAAATCCAAAACATCAATGCCACGCATTCGATTGCGCGCACTGTGACGATATAGCTCGACACCGCCTAGAGCTAACAATAAATTTTGCCACCCAATAGACTCATAGCTACTCCAGCGGGTGGGAACACCGGGAACCATCTGTGTGACGCGGGGGTCAACCAATCGGGACACCATATCAGCATGTTCCAAACGGTCACCGAGACGCAAAAATAAAGAGCCAAGGTCCGGCGCCTGACTTGCCACCAAGCACCCATGCCAGAGTCGACAATTCGAGATCACTTGCTTGAGTAACCGGATCCGAGTGGATCGATCAAACCCTGCGAATGATTGCCGTTCGATGAAACCGTGTAATTCGTTCAAAGCAATCCAGGCATCCTTTGGAATCAGGTCACGAGTGACCCGCGCGTTTTCTCTGGCCGATGCAATGGAGGCGCGTATTGAGCCCGGATGTTCAAGACTCAGAACGAGCTGTTCCATGACCTCGGCCTCAGAAATACCTGGACCAGAATCACCGGACCCAAAAACTTGCATCAAGGACTCCCAGTCATAAGGAACACCGTCAGGCAGATCTAGGATTGTGTCCGATGCGGCGATAGCTAGTCGGGCAGTGGCTTCAGCACGCTCAATGTAACGTGCTAACCAATACAAATGCTCCGCCACCCTAGAGAGCATCAGACGAGACCCTCATCCGCAACCACCCAAAAGTCCTTCGACCCACCACCCTGTGACGAGTTCACCACCAATGAACCCTCTTTAAGTGCAACTCTGCAAAGTCCGCCCGTCGAGCACCACTGATCCGAGCTTTGGAGCACAAAAGGCCGGAGATCGACGTGGCGCGGCGCCAGGTCACCAACATCAGTGACAGTTAAGGTAGTCGAAATAGCAAGCGTCGGCTGAGCGATCCAGACTCGCGGATTCTCGAGAACCGCTGCCCGACGGGCTACCAAGTCCTCATCCGTCGCATGGGGCCCGACAATGATTCCATAACCACCCGATGCATCAGCCGGTTTTACGACCAATTCATCCATATGATCGAGGACATAGGCTCGCTGTTCCGGATCTGAGCAAAGGTAGGTCGGTACGTTTTGCAACAGAGGTTCTTCACCCAAGTAGTATCGGATGATTTCAGGTACGTACGCATAGAGCACCTTGTCATCCGCGACACCACTCCCTGGTGCGTTGGCGATGGCGACCTTGCCTGCCCGCCATGCTCGCAAAAGTCCAGGCACCCCTAGTACAGAGTCTGGATTCAGCGATTCCGGGTCTAGAAACGTATCGTCGATGCGCCTATAGATCACATCTACACGACTAACACCCTCCACCGCTTTCATGTAAACACAGTCGTCGGTGTCCACGAACAAATCTGATCCTTGTACAAGCTCGGCGCCAACCTGCTGCGCTAGATAGCTATGTTCAAAGTAGGCAGAGTTATATATGCCCGGGGTCAATACAACGATCACAGGGTGATCAACGGGCCTAGGCGATAACGCGTTCAACATATCGAGAAGGTCAGACGCGTATTGACTTACCGGTAGAATTTGGTGGTTACGAAAGAGCTCAGGATATACCTGTTTCATAACCGACCGGTTTTCAAGCATATAGGAAACCCCGCTAGGCACACGTAGGTTGTCTTCAAGGACAAATAATTTACCCGTGTGATCTCTAACGAGGTCAGATCCACAGATATGAGCCCACGTATCAAACGGCGGACGGACGCCGCGCGCTAGCTCGATAAAATGAGGACTCGCTGTAACGAGCTCTTCTGGAACGATCCCGTCCCTGATAACCAACTGATCGTTATATACATCATTTAGAAATAGATTAAGCGCTTCAAGACGTTGCTTCAGACCCCTTTCGGTATGAAGCCATTCTGATGCGCGCATTACCCTCGGAACTAAATCCAAGGGCCACGATCGATCAATATTCATCGAATCAGAATAGACCAAAAAGGATATGCCTTGGCTTTTGATGGCGGCCTCCAGCGCCATTCTTTTTTCAGATAGTACTTCCGGCGAGAGGTCTTTCAAAAAATTCAGTAAACTATCCGCACCGGGTCTCGCTCGACCGTCTGCTTTTATCAGCTCGTCGAAAAATTGTCCGGCCGCAATTTCAGGGGTGACTTGGATCACAGTCCATTTGTCCAAATATTACATCTAAAGACAGTGTCCAGTTTCATCCGGACCGACGCAAGGAAAAGAGGGACCAATGTTAGCAATTTTATCGCCAGCCAAATCACTGAATACCAATCTGAGTGTCGATTATTCAGGTACGACGACACCACAGTTCCTCGACCAAGCAACGAAACTTGCAGGATTGATGCGAGAGTTCAGTCCATCAGAGCTTGCCGGTGTGATGAAGTTATCGGACAAGCTGTCGGCTCTGAACGCCGCGCGTTTCGAGGAATGGACACCGAATCATGAGGTTGATGGGTTACTACCAGCGATCTTCGCTTTCAACGGCGACGTTTACCGAGGCCTTGACGTGCAAACACTCGACGCTGGGGCGCTCGCCAGACTCGCAGACAGCGTGCGCATATTATCGGGTCTCTATGGGCTGTTGAGGCCTTTTGATGCGTTGCGTCCCTATCGACTTGAGATGGGCACTAAGTTGAAAGGCAAAACCATTCAATCACTTCCCGATTTTTGGAAGGCAAATGTGACCAGCGCATTAAACGATCTTCTTATTGGGCGTCCCCTTGTCAATCTGGCTAGTAACGAGTATTCCGCAGCGGTAGACCTGAAATCGATAGAGGCTCCAGTGATCTCACCTGTCTTTAAAGACCTGAAGAATGGGGACTACAAGATTATAAGTTTTTACGCCAAACGGGCCCGCGGTTTAATGGCGCGATTCATTGTTGAAACAGATGCTCAGTCGGTTGATGATCTTTATAGTTTTGACTATGACGGCTATACGTTTGCCCCAGCATTTTCAAACCCAGATTCGCCGTGCTTCATCCGTGATCCGGAGGCGCGTTGACGCTCTCTCCAGACTCGATCATTGCACCCTGGCTTGAGGCCGTTCAACCAAAGCGGCTGTGGGTCATTGGCACAAGTTCCCCGTCTGTGGTTGGTGACTATAAAGCTCATGCTGCCAACGAGGTAGCTGTCCTTAATCCCGCTGAGATTTGCTCGAGTCATGAAATGCCAGAGGCAGCCCTAGTCGCTCAGCCTTTGATAACGGAAAAAGACCTATTGGTCGCGGGACAGCTACGCAACCTACTTATCGCTGATATCCTATGTTTCGCCAGTCATAAGCTGGCCCCAGAGGCACTTTACGCTCTGGCATTTAAATGCGGTGAGAAGTGCCAAGAAAAAACATCTTCATTGTCCAGTTTTCACTACTCCCTCGCCAGCTACAATCATGTCCGCGTTTGGAATAACCCAAAGTTTTGGGCGAACCCTGAAAACTGGAACCGGTACTGGTGGTGATATGCGACTGATCGCTCTGGTGCTTATGCTCCTCCCAACACTCTCGGGCGCTTCAATTGAAACTCCGGGTTTGAGCGATCGCGACTATCGATATCTGACTCTCGCGAATGAGCTTAAAGTTCTACTAATCTCAGACCCAAGCACTGACAAAGCCGCCGCCTCAATGGACGTCCATACTGGAACAAATTATGATCCAGAAGAATTTCCTGGCCTCGCGCACTTCCTCGAACACATGCTATTCCTTGGTACAGATAAATTTCCCGATGCCGGGGACTACCAACAGTTTATTTCGAATCAAGCGGGCTCTAATAACGCATTTACAGCGCCCGAACATACCAATTATTTCTTCTCTGTGAATCCAAGAGCACTCTCGCCAGCTCTCGACAGGTTCTGTCGTTTTTTCATAGCCCCAACGTTTGACCCGGACTATGTTGATCGAGAGATCAATGCGGTGCATGCGGAGTACCAATCTAAGTTGCGTGATCCAGCGCGACTCGGTTTTGAGGCGACTAAACAGGGGCTGAATCCGAAACATCCGCTCACCCGGTTCGGTGCCGGTAACCTGGATACACTGAAAAAACCGGGACTACTCGATGCCCTGAAAACATTTTATGACAGTGAGTATTCCGCCAACCGAATGGCTCTGGTGGTTCTGGGGGAAGAATCACTCGATGATCTAGAAATAATGGTACGTGAACGATTTGCTGATATTCCGAACCATGGCCTTCCTAGAGGAGCGGTGGACACACCACTGTTCGATCGAGAACGGTTACCTTATGTGGTTCACTCTCGGCCACTAACCGAAGCAAGACAACTGACACTGTTATTCCCTGTACCTGATACAGACGCATTTATTGGATCTGGGACCCTTAGGTTCATCGGACATTTGATCGGCCATGAGGGAGAAACGAGCCTATTGACCTATCTCAAAGAAGCGGGTTACGCCAATGGTCTCGTGGCAGGTGAGAGTATCGGTATGGGCGAGAGTCGCTCATTCTCGATAAGCCTAAGCCTGACTGCAAAAGGCTTTGTTAATCGGGATCATATTGTCGAGGAAATCTTTAAAACCATTCGACTCATCGAGCAACACGGCGTAGAACAATGGCGATTTGACGAATTGAAGACGATCGCTGACGCTAACTACCGTTTTGAGGAAGAGACCGATCCCCAGTCGTTGGTGACCTATCTTTCTGAGAAGTTGCATCGGGTCCCGGCTCCCGAATTGTTCACGCGAGGCAGGCTGCTTACTCAATATAAATCTAAGTTAGTGAAGGATATCCTAACCTGGTTAGTGCCCGAAGAGATGCTCATGCGAGTCACTGCACCCGAGGTCGAACCAAGTGAAGTTACTCGATACTATCCGACCCCCATTCATCGATTCTCTCTCGAAAAATACCGGCTAACTCGATTTAAGGCTGCCCGGTCGGAGTCCTCATCGGTGGTGGAACTTCCAAGGCCAAATCCATTCATAAATGATCCCGGTAAGCCACTTTTAGCTGTCCGTAAAGCAACGATAGACACCCAGCCGCATCCACTTTTCATTGCAAATGGAGCGATGGGTTATGTCCTGACCGAGAACCGGTATGGGCAGCCCCGTAGCGATCTATTTATTCGGCTCAGGACGCCTCTGGGATCGAACTCACCAGAAGCGGCCCTCATGCGTGACCTTCTCGCAGACGCGATCAATGAGCACTTCAACAGCCTGAGCTATGAGGCAGCTCTCGCTGGAGTTGGATTCATCGCTCGAGCATCACAATCTGGGATCTCGCTTGAATTTTCGGGTTTTCATAACTCACTGATACCTCTGGTAGATCGCGTTCTTGATACACTACCTATCCCATTAGTCGATGAGGCAACTTGGACTCGACTACACCAACTAAAATCACAGAGCCTTGCGAGTGTTCAAACGCAACGGCCATCTGGCCGTCTGTTTGACGAGATGACATCCGAACTCATGCTTCTAGCTTACCCACAGACAGAACTTAATGAGGTCTTGGCGAGCATTGACAGGGTGACTTTTCATGAGTACCAAAAAGCATTCTTCTCGGGCGTTAAAACAGAAGTATTTTTGCACGGGCCTATCTTAAGAGATGATGGCGAGGTACTAATACTAGACTGGGTCAGCCGATTGCCTGTCGATGGGAACATACCCGATGTCGAAATCTCTGCCAGTTCGTGGCCAGGTGAGCGATCGAGGATTTTCAAGTACCAGCATCCAGATCAAGCTGCCGTAGTATTGTACGTGGATCAAAACAAGGACCCAGCATCTCGAATACTCAACCAGCTAGCCGGCAATTTAATAGAGGCTCCGTTTTACACACGCCTAAGGACAGAAAAGCAGCTGGGCTACATTACATTTGCTTCCGCGTTTTCGTTATTTAATACACCCGTGCTGGCCGGAGCGGTCCAGTCGCCGACGGTTGACCCCAATGAACTGGCTCTGGCCATCGAAGCCGAGTTTCGGAGATTTGCAGATATGGTTGAATCCATGCCGTCGGAACAGTTTGAGAGCCAACGCTTAGGTCTACTTGATCGAGTCATGAACCCACCATCAACGCAGGCGGAGTTATCCAATACTATATGGAGTGCTATCGGTTTAAGGAGACCGTTCAACGACCGGATGATGCGGGCTCAGGCACTGGAGACGCTAACGAAAGACCGGTTCGTGGCTTATATCAGACAACGTATTCAAGATCCGATAGTCTTAAAGGCTTATCACGCAGGGAGCTAGTAGCCGTTAATACTAATCCCCGAATTGACCTTTTCGATGCTGAACACTCCACTCTGAACGTTTAGGCCTTTTGAGCTCAATCTTTGTCGAGATCAGACGGGTGGTTGGTGATCTAACCAACTCGCAAAGCGTTGCAACTGCTCTGTCTGATGGGGCTCAAGATCTCCTCGCTGACTTAGCTCGAGTAATTCATCTTCGATCCGCTTGACGGAGGTTTTGAGATTACCAAATCCAGTAAATTTATCCCTTCGTATTTTTTGCCACCGTCGCCATTCCGCTTGTGTAAGCGAGTATGAAAAGTTTCGCGCGCGGTACCGGAACAGAAGTTCCCCGTATCTGGGATCATCAAACACAGGGCCAACTTGAGCTAGTGCTTCGGGATCCATGAGCGGTAACCCGGCTAACAGATCCCTATCGGCCGTAGATAGAAAGCCGCCGGTATACAATGCAAAGTCGACATCATCTGGCGGCGACTGTGGTTGTTCTCGCAGCACCCTGAGAGCTAGTTGGTACAATTGTTTAAACGCTGGTGAATCCTGAATATGGTGCCAGATATCTAGGTGCCGATTTTGTATGTCTTCATCGCGACCAAATGCTTGAAGTCTAGCCCTCACCTCCGGTTCCAATGTAGCCCGACGAAACAGCATGGGTTGTGAGTTAATACGGACAGTATGCAACCCAAGCTCCCCCGCCTGTTTCTTCAGATCAATAGCTGAGAGGTTCGTGGACTCAATCAGTGAGCTTAATCCGTTCATTAACGCTTCTGGCTCATTTCTGAGATCAAACGCGACATAGTCATTTGAACGCTCAGACAACCGGAATGGTATCCAAAGATCGCGCGTAAATCCCTGCTCCCATCCCGCAAACGGCGTTATCTCTATGAGACCCTCACTTCGTCCATCTGCCCGAATCTGATCGGTCACAAAATGCTTATCGATCCGCTTCAGACATGCAGAGAAGAAATCAGCGTCGTGAAGCGCGAGCTGCCGCGCAAGTCGCGCGGTTACCGCCACATCTGCAGATGCGTCGTGTGCCCTCTTCAAATCCTGATCTAGCTGATTTAATGGGCCAATACGGTCAAGCTTGAACCGGGGCCGTCCGTCATGATCTTCTGGCCAACGTATCGCGTGGGGAGTCATCACGAAATAACTTAAAACAACAGGATAGAGATCTAAACGAGCTCGCCCGTCTGCGTACTGCCAAGCGTAGGGATCCCGCAATGATCGATAGAATATGTGTTGAGTAAACCTGTCATCAAAGGCTCGCGAGTTGTATCCAGCGACCACTGTCTTTGGAGATATCAACTCATCAAGATGATTCGCCAACTCAGCTTCGGAAATACCGTCTCGTTGATGGACTTCTGGAAGTATCTGGTGGACCAGCATCGCCCCCGGAGACGGGAGCACATCATCTGGTAATCTCACCAGCAGTGATCGGCAATCATCATGTGGTTCCATCCCAGGATCCGTGAACTGCCAACCCAATTGAACCGGTCGATCCGCGGCCACGTCCCTGCCCGACGTCTCATAATCGTACCAAAGAATCTGCACTCTAACTCTCGGGTAATATCACGTTCAATTCCAACACAGTTGCGTCACCCTCGCGATCCAAACGGATTGAGACCTGATCATCGCGGACCGCAACATATTTTTTGACTACCTCTAGAATTTCACGTTGCAAGTCGGGCAGGAAGTCGGGGCCCAGTCGATTTTGGCGTTCGTGTGAAATCAATATTTGTAACCGCTCCCTAGCGGCGGTGGCCGACGACTTTTTTTTCCTTCCGAATAGCCCAAATATCCGCATCAATCACCCCCACTCAGAAAACGACTCAACAAACCCTGCTTTTTGGGTGTCACGAATCGAAGAGGACGATCCTCACCAAGAAAACGCGCCACCGCGTCACTGTAGGCCATTCCCGCATCTGACTCGGTATCAAGAATAACCGGAAATCCAGTATTTGAGGCCTTCAGCACCGCTTTAGACTCAGGAATTACGCCCATGAGTTTCACAGCCAGAATGTCACAGACATCTTCTTTTGAGAGCATCTCACCATAATCGACGCGCACGGGGTCATATCTCGTGATCAAGAGGTGCTCGTAAACCTTACCGCCCTCCTTGGCGCGCTTTGACTTCGATTGCAGAATGCCTAGGATACGATCTGAGTCACGCACCGATGAAACTTCTGGATTCGTAACAATCACCGCATGATCTGCAAAATGAAGGGCCATCGTTGCGCCTCTTTCGATGCCCGCGGGAGAGTCGCAAATGATATATTCAAAACCCATATCAGCTAATTGCTTAATCACCTGACCAACACCGTCCTCGGTTAACGCGTCCTTATCTTTCGTTTGGCTTGCGGCCAGGATTGATAATTGCTCTAGCCGCTTATCCTGTATCAGGGCCTGATTTAAACTCGCTTCACCGGAGATTACGCTTACGAAATCGAAAACTACGCGGCGCTCGACTCCCATAACGAGGTCGAGATTTCGAAGCCCAACATCAAAATCAATCACCGCAGTCCTATGTCCTGCTTGAGCCAGCCCAGCGGCAATTGCTGCCGACGAGGTAGTTTTCCCAACCCCACCTTTACCTGAGGTGACAGTGACAACGATAGCCAACTTTTTTCTCCTTTATCCCATAGAAGTAAATGCCAATACGTGTGCGTTTGCATCTAATTTCACCCGCACTCTAGCAGACCGAAGATTGCTAGGTATCTGATCGAACCCGCAATAAGTACCTGCAATTGAAACTAGTTCAGGCCCGAACGTGACACAAAATATTTCGGAACCAGTCTGACCACCGACGCCGGCGGCGACGCGACCACGGAGGCGGCCATACACATGAACATGTCCATCTGCCATGATCTCGGCGCCCTCACTTACCTGACCGATCACCACCAAATCGCGGTCTTTGGCGTAAATCTGTACACCCGACCGAACGGGGCCCTCGATCACCAGAGCCATTTCTCGTACTGAATCCTCCGCTTTCTGGTAGGAGCCTAATTCTGACTCCGCACTACTAGTGTTGGATGATAACCAAGACAACCCGAGGGTCGCGGCGGCAACACGATGACAAGGGTCTCCAGTTAAACCAATCAATCTAACATCTAATCGACCCAAGGTATCGACCGCTTGCCGAATATCCTCGGTCCGATGCTCAACCGACGGTTTCAAAATAATCGCGATTTCCTGCATCAGAGAGGGCGCCATCTTACGCTGCCTTCTCAGCCAATTCTCGAGAGATTCGCTATCTTTCGGCCATTCAAGTGTCATCACGCTGTAACGATTCAAACGAATTTGGGGTACTGGCCTCATTCACTCACCACGTCAAAAAAATAGTTCATGCTGCCCAAGGTTCACTTGACGAAACAACTGCTGTTATTTAAAGTACGCGCCTCAAGTGCGGGGTGGAGCAGCCTGGTAGCTCGTCGGGCTCATAACCCGAAGGTCAGAGGTTCAAATCCTCTCCCCGCTACCATTATTGCACGTCATTTTCTCGTCAACCTGCCTCACTAGCTCAGCGAGCCGGGGATCGATTTGTTTCCCCACACCAGCCAACATCTCGATATATGGATAAATAGAGCAATTCACCGGCAGTTCATCGTCCTGTTCGAGTAGCTCTCGCATTCGCCCCAAGAAAATAAACTGTAACCACTGCTCAATTTCCAGTGTGTCGTAGCAAAAGGGCAACGTGCTCGACAGTGATTCGGCATCGGGCCGCTTGTCTGACCATAAGCCCAATTCCCTAAGGCCGAGCTCGAGCGAATTTAGGGCATCTATGATCGTAGCAGTCTGTCGATTTATCAACGCTGAGTCTCAGACTACGTTTAAAACAATTTCGTAGCCGTTATAGTGAGCATTACAGCTGAACGATACCCGATGCATTTTCACTCCTTCGACGACAAGGCTAGATTCACCCTGCCATCAAGATCAATAATTCGCTGTGTCAGTTGTTGTCGACTCGCATCGACCGATTCAATGATCTGCTGTTGCTGAGATACTTGCTGTGACAAACGGTCCATCTCCTCAGACAATACCTCTAGTCCCAAAAGCGCATTATTCGCGCTCGCAAGTTGTGCGAGTTTTTCATTAATACCCTCAACAACAAGTTGCATGTCTTTAAAACTTAACTCATAAGCCCCTTGATCTGTAATGATCTGCTTTATCTGCGCTTCAAGATCAGATGAAAGTTGTTTGACATCTGATACTTTTTCGTTCACAGAAATTATGGCCTGTCTGGTGCCAGCGAATGCATCGATACGCGTTCTTTCCATATTGATTTGTTCGCTCAAGAGAGCGATAGACTCATCGAGATTAGCTTTCAATGTTTTTGATTTTGCCGCTAATGCATCAAATAGCCGCTCGATCGCCAGGGCTTGCTTCGATGCATTGCCATCAGTCTTAGCGGCCTGTTGCTTTAGGTTCTCTACCTGCTTAGCCAGAGCACTCAAGTCGGAGTTGATATCAGACTGTAATCGCGATTCCACAGACTGCACCATCTTCCGCATTTGCGCATCCGACTGAGCGAGCTCGCCAATGCCCTGAGTTTGTGCTTTGTTTAATCTTTGTATTGTTGCTTCAAGATCCTCGGCCTGCGCCTCTGCTTTTGTTAGCGCAGCTTGATAACGACCAGCTTCCTCCAACCCAAAAAAAGCTGTACCAAAGGACACACACAAACTCGCCAATACAAACAACCATAACAACCAATTAGAACCCGATCTCGCTCCGTTTTCGGGCCTGGCCGACCGTTGCGATGAGGATTTAGATTGATCCCTAACTGGTTCCTTTGGCAGAGCGATCGAGACAGAAGTTGTCAAGTTATCATCAAATTTAGGTTCTTTACGCGTCATACACTCGCCTTCTTGAGATTGGAGTGTACCGAATCCTTCGACAAAACGAACCCACTAGTGACGAAAAGATTGATTTGTTCTAGGTAGTCCCCAACTCTTTCCCATAAAGAGATCTTGGAGGTCACCATGGCATTTGAATTGCCAGTTCTGCCTTACGCGGAAAATGCCTTGGCACCAAATATTTCAGAAGAAACAATAGAACTTCATTACGGCAGGCATCATAAATCGCACGTTGATGATTTAAATAGTTTAATTATCAGCAGTGAGTTTGAGGGAAAGTCGTTAGACGAAATCATCCGATCTTCAACAGGCAGTATTTTTAATCATGCTGCCGAAGTGTGGAATCATTCATTTTATTGGCGTTGCATGACCCCGAACTCAAACATGAGGCCCTCCGGAGCATTTGCAGATGCTATAGATCAAACATTCGGATCATTCGAATATTTAAAAGAAGAATTCATTCGGGCCTCAGTCTCAATTTTCGGCTCCGGATGGGGATGGCTAGTACGGGCAAATGATGGAACCCTAGAACTGGTGACTAGTGCAGGGACAGGAAATCCAATGGTTGACAAAAAGGTCCCTTTGCTAACTTGTGATGTTTGGGAACATGCCTATTACCTTGACTACAGGAACTCTCGGTTAGCGTACGTGAAAGCGTTTTTCGAGTTAGTTAATTGGGAATATGTTCAAGCGCAATTTGTGGATGATAACCTAGGCTAAGCAGATAACCTCCCAGACACTCAACCAACCATGATTGACGGTCCTTTTGACCTAAGTCGTGCCAATAAATTTTGAACGTCATCATTCTTCAGAAATCTAAACCAAGCCCTCTCGCTACCGTGCCTAGAGCTACGTGGGATGACCGCAACACCCACACCGTCAATACTCTGCTTTTTTATATCCCCCAAAGCATCGGCTGGGGTAGACAACCTTGAAATGCCCGTCAATTTAACGGTCTCAGGCGTAACACCAATGACTGCTTTAACAATTTTGCCGAACCGAGGATGTTTTAAGGTTACGATGTTTCCGTCCCGTATACCGCTGGACTGCAACACGTTTCTCACTAGTAAATAATCGCCGTCATGTAATAGCGGACTCATACTGCGGCCGCACACTCGTACTATCCTAATCACAGGCCTTGCATCACAACACCGGATATACCGTAGGTAGGCTTGGTGGATACGGGCTCACCTTCCGCTCAACTGAGACCCCTTTCGTGTCCCAAAACGCTGCAGCAAACTCGTTGACCAGATCAACTAGCTCGAGGGCATTATTACGATCAGTCGACTGTTTACATGCACTGGCTTTCATCATAATGCTGTGAACTAACCCATGAACGCCCGGGTACTTCTCGAATTGAGGAGCTTTAAAATAATCCCCCCAGATCGTTCGAATTTCTGTCTTAACCTTCTCCGCTTCTTCCTCTTTCCGGGCAACGCAGCGCGTAACAAGGTTCAAAGCCTCATGGCTACTCATATCCATTTCTGCTTCAGCGATTATATCAATGAGCCTAACAACCGACAGCGCGGCAATTTGAGAAATAATCGGATCATAAATTTTACAAGGGATATCACAATGAGCGGAATATTTCTCAAAGTGAACCGTTTCGTCTATTTTACTAAAAAACCTATGCATCAAATCTCTCTCCTACCATGCATCGTTTCACTGAACTGTGCCGTAACCCTTACAGTTACTAATGGTTCACTGTAGCTCTATCCTACATTCGCTACCACATCTGACTTAAAGACATAAAGAGAGGGGTCTGAGCAGTGGCCCAGACCCATCCCTATCATTACATCATGCCGCCCATGCCCGGATCCATCGCTGGAGCCGCAGGCTTATCTTCTTTGATCTCGGTGATCATACATTCTGTTGTGATCATCAGACCAGCCACGGACGCCGCCGCTTGGAGGGCAGAGCGTGCAACTTTTGCCGGATCAAGGATGCCCATCTTGATCATGTCGCCGTACTCACCAGTTGCCGCGTTAAAGCCAAAGTTATCTTTACCTTGCTTAACCTTGTCAACTACAACAGACGCCTCACCACCAGCGTTCGTCACGATCTGACGCAAGGGAGCTTCCATGGACCGCTTAGCGATCTGGATGCCGACGTTCTGCTCTTCGTTATCGCCAGCGAGCTCGCCGACCGCCTGTAACGCGCGTATCAGAGTCACGCCACCGCCAGCCACAACTCCTTCTTCAACCGCAGCGCGGGTGGAGTGGAGGGCATCCTCAACGCGGGCTTTTTTCTCCTTCATTTCAACCTCAGAGCCAGCGCCTACCTTGATCACTGCAACGCCCCCGGCTAGTTTAGCCTTACGCTCTTGGAGTTTCTCGCGATCATAGTCCGAAGAGGTCTCTTCAATCTGCGCCTCGATCTGCTTAACACGTCCTTTGATGTCCTCGGCCTTGCCTGCACCATCAATAATAGTCGTATTCTCCTTAGAGATTTGAACGCGCTTTGCTGTTCCAAGATCATCGAGGCTCGCTGTCTCTAATGATAGACCGACCTCCTCAGATATCACCGTACCGCCGGTGAGAATCCCTATGTCTTGCAACATTGCCTTGCGACGATCACCAAAGCCGGGTGCCTTCACCGCCGCTACCTTCACAATGCCACGCATGTTGTTAACTACGAGTGTAGCAAGCGCTTCGCCTTCAACATCTTCCGCGATCAAAAGCAGTGGTTTACCCGCCTTAGCGACACCCTCCAATATAGGAATTAGATCACGGATGTTAGAGATCTTCTTGTCAACCAAAAGTACGAACGGGCTCTCGAGCTCAGCTGTCATGTTGTCTTGGTTGTTGATGAAATAGGGGGATAGATATCCGCGATCGAATTGCATCCCTTCGACTACATCCAATTCATCATCGAAGCCCGATCCCTCCTCGACTGTGATCACTCCATCCTTGCCGACTTTTTCCATAGCATCCGCAATTATCGAACCTACTCCCGCATCCGAGTTAGCTGAAATGGTGCCTACCTGCGCGACAGCTTTCGCGTCTTCGCATGGCTTAGACATACCTCCAATCGCATCAACCGCGGCCTTCACTGCTTTATCAATGCCACGCTTGAGGTCCATCGGGTTCATACCTGCCGCTACTGATTTCAAGCCCTCGTTAACGATAGCCTGAGCGAGAACGGTTGCGGTTGTCGTGCCGTCTCCAGCAACATCAGATGTTTGAGAGGCAACTTCCTTCACCATCTGCGCGCCCATGTTCTCGAACTTGTCTTCGAGTTCCATTTCTTTAGCGACGGATACCCCGTCCTTAGTGACCGTTGGTGCACCAAACGACTTGTCTAAAACGACGTTACGGCCTTTTGGGCCAAGTGTCGTTTTAACGGCGTCTGCCAAAATGTTTACGCCAGTAAGCATACCCTGACGGGCAGCATCACCAAATTTTACGTCTTTAGCTGTCATGTCTTAATAATCCTTTCTTCAGGGGGGTCTTACTTTTCGATTACGCCAAGAATCTCTGATTCGTTCATAATCAGAAGCTCTTCACCGTCTACTTTGATCGTATTCGAGCCCGAGTACTGGCCGAATACTACGGTATCGCCAACGGCCACCGTAATCGCGCGGATTTCTCCATTATCGAGTGGTTTGCCTGTTCCGACGGCAATAATTTCCCCCTGGTTTGGCTTCTCAGCCGCTGACCCAGGAAGCACGATGCCGCCTGATGTTTTTGATTCCTCTTCCATGCGACGTATTACGACGCGATCGTGGAGTGGACGAATGTTCATTAGCTTACATCTCCGGTTTTTGACAATGAACTCGGGCTTTGGCCCAATCCCATTCCCCCAACCTGGTGAGTTGGAACGCTTTCCTTGGCTCAATCGGCGAGGGGCTTTTAACGTCAGGGACTACGCGTCCCTTGAACATGCCGGATGATGAGGACATATTTACGTTTTTCAACGGTCGAACTAAAAATTTCTGTCGTCAAGATGGCGGAACTCTCCTTCGATTATGATCTTGTCACGGAAACGGTCGATCAACTTGAAGAGAACCCATTGGCGAGTCTTTGGAATAAGCAACACGAATCCTACCGCGTCAGTCACAAATCCTGGTGTCAACAACAGTGCACCGCCGACGGCTAGCATGACTCCGCTGACAAGCTCAGATGCGGGTATGGAGCCCTCCTTCATCTTTTGACGAGCACTCAATAACGTCGATAGACCCTGTCTCTTCAGAAGCGACAAGCCCAAGGTAGCGGTCACGACAACGAGCGCAATTGTTGGGAGGGCACCGATCCAACCGCCGATTTCGATCAAGATCCACATCTCTGCGATGGGTACCAACATGAAAGCAAATAACGGCATAACCAATCCTCCTCGCAAAAGGATACCGAATTTATCGATTACAAAAACAGAGAAGTAGTTTTGCAGTGCAACCAAACTCCATGTAATGATATTGCGTCGCAACAATTTATTGACGCGATTTCTCACAGACAGACACCAGGGACAGACTATGGTTCTCGAAAATAAAGTGGTCGTAATTACAGGCGGAGCTCAGGGCTTGGGGTTGGCAACGGCCCTTCTCTTGGTGCCAAAGAAACCTCATATCGCGCTGGTCGACATGAATCCGCATCAACTAGCTGAAGCCAAAGAAACGATTGAATCCGCTGGAGCCTCGGTTTCCGTTTGGGAGTGCGATGTTTCTGAAGAGGAAGCGGTCGATGACGTTTTCACACAAATCGCTAAGCAGACTGGTCGCCTAGATGCTGTTGTCAATAATGCCGGTATAACCCGGGATGCGTTGCTCCTCAAAGTTAAAGAGGGTACGGTTACCAGCCGGATGAGCCTCAAGGATTGGCAACAGGTTGTTGACGTGAATTTGACGGGGACATTCTTGTGTGGTCGGGCGGCTGCAACTGAAATGGTAAAGGCCGGAAATGGCGGCTGCATCATTAACATTTCGTCCATATCACGCCACGGTAATACGGGCCAAACAAATTACACGGCCAGCAAGGCAGGCGTAGCCGCAATGGCCGTTACTTGGGCCAAAGAGTTAGCAAGACAGGGAATACGCTGTGTAGCGATCGCACCGGGTTATATCAATACTGAGTTGGTTCTGAACATGAAGCCAGAGGCGCTAGAAAAAATTGCTGCGGGTATCCCTGCGCAGCGTCTAGGCCATCCCAATGAGATCGCTCAAACCGTTAAATTCATTCTTGAGAATGACTATGTCAATGGACGCGTAATTGGGGTCGACGGCGGTCTTCGGGTGTAAAAAAACTTGCCTTTCGGAACATTCCTCACACAATGAGAACGAAATCCGGGAGGATTATGACACTTAACGACACTTTTAAAACGTACCTAGACAAACGTATGCTTTGGGTTTTTCTTATGGGATGTGCCAGTGGCTTCCCCTGGGTTCTTATTGGCTCAGCGATGTCAGGATGGCTCAAAGATGCGGGACTGACCCGCACTGCTATTGGTCTTTTTGGATCAATTTTTGCCGTATACGCGATTAATTTTCTCTGGGCGCCTCTAATCGACCGCGTGAGGGTCCCAATACTTGGGGTGCTGGGGCAACGAAGAGGGTGGATACTCGGTACCCAACTGACCATGCTGGCTCTGACTGTCTCTATCGCGACTGTAGATCCAGCTAACTCTCTTATGCTGACTTCGGTACTAGCACTAGGTATCGCTAGTGCGTCGGCGACCCAAGATATTGCGGTTGACGCGTACCGAATAGATCACTTTGCTGACAGCCCCAAACATCAACTGCCAGCGGCCTCAGCGATGGCGGTGATCGGCTGGTGGACAGGTTATTCACTACCCGGCTACGTAGCTTTCCGCTACGCAGATACCCTGACCTGGTCTGGGGTCTATTGGATCCTCGCGGGATTCATCGTGTGCCTGATTGGTTTAACATTAATAGTTCAAGAACCAGGATTAGACCGGAAAAAGCTTCAGACTGCCCTCGAATCCAGGTACGTCACATTCGGAACCTCAAGGTCCGGGGAAATTTTACGTTGGCTAACTGTGACCGTTTGGGAACCACTCGCTGAATTCATGCGTCGAAACGGCGTCAAGACTGCTCTCGCGATACTCTTGTTTGTCTTCTTATTTAAGATTGGCGAGGCTTTTCTGGGGCGCATGTCTATCGTTTTCTATAAGGAAGTTGGCTTCACAAATGAGCAGATAGCTGAATACACAAAGATGCTCGGATGGCTTGCCACCGTGGCATTTACCCTCCTGGGTTCAATCATTAACGTCCGTCTTGGCATTGTTAAGGGACTACTGATCGGTGGAGCGGCGATGGCTCTGAGTAATCTGATGTTCGCTTGGATAGCAATCGCCGGCCCGAAAGAGTGGTTGTTTGCCGCAACTATTATCGTCGACAACTTCACAACAGCATTTTCGAGCGTAGCCTTCGTCAGTTTCTTGACCGCACTTACTGGACGAGCTTTTTCGGCAACCCAGTATGCCTTACTTGCCTCGATCGGAAATCTTGGACGGACCACTTTGGCAAGCGGTAGTGGTTGGTTCGTAGATGTAACCGGCAGCTGGGTCTTGTTCTTCGTACTTACAACCATACTTGTGATACCTGGTTTAGTTCTTTTAATTGTAATCCGGGATCGTGTGAAGGCCCTTCAAGCGGATCAAATAAATGGGTAATCGACTTACAAAGCTCTACACCAAAACTGGCGATGATGGGACAACCGGCCTAGGTGACGGGTCACGGACTGCAAAAGATAGAGCCCGTATTGAAGCGGTTGGTACTATTGATGAACTCAACTCTTGGATCGGCTTACTGATCGCCGAGCTGCCTATCGATGAACCTTTGACCGAGGCGTTAACGGAAATTCAACACCGGTTATTTGACTTAGGTGGCGAACTCGCCGTCCCCGGCTTTCAGCTAATCAAGAAAGAAATGGTTTCAGATCTCGAGGCCTTGTGCGACCAGTTGAACGGAACATTGCCTCCGCTTAAAGAATTCATTCTGCCAGGCGGCTCGAGGGCAGCAGGTCTCTGTCACATGGCGCGAGCGGTAGCGAGGCGTGCAGAACGCCCCGTTGTCACTCTAGCAAAAGAGGAAGCCGTTGCGGACGATCTAAGACGGTATATCAATAGGTTATCAGACGTATTATTTGTGATGGCCCGCCAACTGGCGCGACGTGATGGCGGCCAGGAAGTCTTTTGGCAATCGACGAGAATACAATGAAAAATGCCCGCCAAGCCAAGGCACTTTTTAAAAAACTAAGTGCCTAATATCACCCAACACTTTACCCAAGATTCCCGCAAAGCGCGCACCATCTCCGCCGTTAATCACACGGTGATCATAGGAAAGACATAAGGGCAACATCAGCCTTGGTTGGAACGATGAGCCGTCCCAAACGGGCTGAATCGATGCTTTGGAGATTCCGAGGATTGCCGCTTGTGGCGAAGGAACTATCGGCGTGAATGCGGTCCCACCGATCGAGCCCAGCGACGAAATTGTAAAGGTTGCACCTTGCATCTCAGCGGGCTTCAGTTTCTTACTCTTCGCCTTATCCGCCAGTTCCGAAGCTTCAGCAGCAATTTCCCAGATTCCCTTTTGATCCACATCACGAATTACGGGCACCATAAGCCCATCCGGTGTGTCGACCGCGATACCGATGTGTACGTATTGTTTTAGGACGATCTCGTCTGTGACAGGATCAATCGAGGCATTCACTTGCGGAAGCTCAGTCAGCGCATGGGCAGAAGCCTTAATCAAGAAGGGTAACGGTGTCAGCCTAACCCCCCTCCTCTCGGCTTCTGCCTTCATCGAATTACGGAAAGCTTCCAGTTCAGTAATATCCGCCTCATCAAACTGGGTGACTGTAGGAACGTTGAGCCAACAACGGGTCATATTGTCCGCGGTCAGTCTGTGAATTTTGGTCATCGGAACCCGTTCTACCGGACCGAAGTCCTCAAAATCAACCACCGGGATCGCGGGTATACCCGACCCACTGGCAACACCTGTGCCTGACTCAACTTCTTCGAGCTTCGCCTTCACAAAGTTATGCAAGTCATCCTTCGTGATCCGTCCGCGAGGTCCTGAAGGTGGGACCTTTGTCAAATTGACACCAAGCTCTCGGGCAAGCGCGCGGACGGCTGGACCAGCGTGCACGCGAGACGCGACCGATGATGCAGTAGGCTCTGCTACTACGGGAGAATCGGGGATTGGAGCGGGAGCTGCTGTGGGCCGGGGAGCATTCTGTTCAGACGTCACTGAAGGCCTGATAGCTTGTGGCGCGGATTTAGCTGTTACTTCAACTTCAGCAATCGGATCACCTTGCGTGACGGAGTCGCCTTCGTTAACGGAAAGCGCAACCACTTTACCATCGACTGGTGATGGGATTTCCATTGAGGCTTTATCCGATTCCAGAACGATTACCGTGTCTCCTTCCGAGACCATGTCACCAACACCGATACCCACCTCGATCACAGTTATGCCGTCGGCGTTTCCGGTGTCAGGTACGACAACTTTTTCAATGTCGCCGCCTGTTTGAGTGCCAGCCTGCTCCGCCGGTGCTTTTTTTAGAGGCTCAGAGTGGGCCGACGCTTGTGAAAGCTCCGCAGATGCAGGAGTGTCACCGCCGCTCATCTCGCAAATCGGATCGCCTTCAACAACTCGTTGTCCTTCTGACACTTTCAGAGCCAACACTACGCCAGACGCTGGCGCAGGAATCTCCATGGAGGCCTTATCAGACTCTAGGACGATCAATATATCTCCTTCGGATACGCTATCGCCGACTGATACGGAGATTTCAATAACCGTGACACCATCTGCGCTGCCAGTATCCGGAACAGAGACAAGCTGCGATGCGCCGGAAATCTGTTCATCCACCAACTCGCTTGGAGCAGGGTCTTTTGGCGCCTCAGCCACCGCCTCGGTGGCCGATTCAGCCCCCACAACCTCGCAAATCGGATCCCCCTCATTAACTTCTGAACCTTCAGAGAGGTGGATTTTCCCCACCACACCGGACACACCCGCTGGAATCTCCATCGATGCTTTATCTGATTCAAGAATAATCAGCGTATCACCCTCAGTCACATGGTCACCCGGTGCTACTGCGACCTCAATCACGGTCACGTTTGAGGTATCACCAATGTCTGGTATACGAATCATTGTCATGTCATACCTCCCTACAATATCACCGGATCGAGACGATCAGGGTCAATACCGAATTCCTTGATCGCTTTAGTGACGATCTTCGGTTCGATCTTACCGTCTATCGATAACGCTCGAAGCGCGGCTATCGTCACAAATCGACGATCCACCTCAAAGTGCTCACGTAATTTCTTTCGCGAATCCGAACGGCCGAAACCGTCTGTCCCTAACGTGATATAGGTAGTCTGGCCGAGGAACGGGCGAATTTGCTCCGAATACAACTGAATGTGATCGGTCGCGGCAACCACGGGAGCATCCGAACTACCAAGCAGTGCCTCGACATGACTAACACGCGCCCTTTTCTCTTCGGGATGGAGCAGGTTATAACGAGCTACTGACTGGCCATCACGACGCAGCTCGTTGAAACTAGTCGCGCTATAAACCTCGGCCGCCACTCCAAAATCAGCAAGCATTTCAGAGGCCGCCTCAACCTCCCTCAAGATCGTCCCCGAACCCAGTAGCCGGACGGTATTCTTCATTTTCACATTCGCCGGCTTCAGCAGATACATTCCCTTGATGATGCCGGTTTCTGCGCCCTTAGGCATGTCCGGGTGACCATAATTCTCGTTCATCAACGTAATGTAATAAAAAACGCTCTGATTCTCGTCGTACATCTGCTTCAAACCGTGCTGAATGATTACGGCGACCTCATAACTGTAGGTCGGATCATAGGAGCGCTGATTCGGAACTATTCCGGCCAGAATATGGCTGTGACCGTCCTGATGCTGTAGGCCCTCGCCATTTAATGTCGTGCGGCCAGAGGTCGCACCCAACAGGAACCCTTTTGCTTGGATATCACCAGCCGCCCAGACCAAGTCACCCACTCGCTGATGTCCGAACATCGAGTAATAGATATAAAATGGAATCAATGGTTGGTCATGGTTCGCGTAGGACGTCGCGCAGGCGAGCCAGGCCGAGAAAGCACCCGACTCATTGATTCCCTCCTCGAGAATCTGGCCTGCTTTGTCCTCACGATAAGATAGTACCTGATCGACGTCGTGAGGGATGTATTTTTGGCCTTCGGTTGTGTAAATACCCAACTGCTTGAACATCCCTTCCATGCCGAAAGTCCTAGCCTCATCCGGAACGATTGGCACAATACGTTGCCCAATGGTCTTATCCTTTGCCAATGTCGACAGCATCCGAACGAAGGCCATCGTGGTCGAGATTTGACGATCACCTGTGCCCTTGGTCTGCTGCTTGAATGCCTCGAGCTCCGGACAGCCCAAGGGCTGTTTGTAGGCACAACGTGATGGCAAATAACCCCCTAGAGCCTGGCGACGTTCCTGCAAATACTTGATTTCAGGACTGTCAGTACCCGGGTCGTAGTATGGAACATCCGCAAGATCGTCATCACTTATCGGGATTGCGAACCGATCGCGGAATAGCCTCAGATTATCCAAGTCGAGTTTTTTAACTTGGTGAGACGGGTTTGCAGACTCACCGGAGGACCCCATGCCGTAGCCTTTGACGGTCTGTGCCAGAATCACCGTTGGCTGTCCCGTATGATTAATCGCGGCGTGATAGGCTGCGTACACCTTCTTTGGATCGTGCCCGCCGCGATTCAGACTATAGATATCGTCATCGGTAAGATCTGCCACCATCTCTCCGAGCTCAGGGTATTGCCCGAAAAAATTCTCGCGGGTGTAGGCGCCACCCTTTGCTTTACAGTTCTGAAGTTCGCCGTCTACGACCTCATCCATCACTTTTTGCATCAGGCCATGTCGATCTCTTGCGAATAACGGATCCCACTGCCCGCCCCAGAGGACCTTGATCACGTTCCAACCCGCACCGCGGAACTGTCCCTCGAGCTCCTGGACAATTTTCCCGTTACCTCGCACGGGACCATCCAGACGCTGGAGATTACAGTTAATTACAAAAATTAGATTGTCGAGACGCTCGCGTCCAGCGAGACCGATTGCACCGAGGGATTCGGGCTCATCCATCTCGCCGTCTCCTAAAAAAGCCCAGACCTTGCGATCCGGCTGATCTGATAGCCCCCGGTTCACGAGATATTTCATCACGTGGGCCTGATAGATCGACTGGATCGGCCCCAGTCCCATAGATACTGTCGGGAACTGCCAGTAATCGGGCATCAGCCAAGGGTGTGGATAGGATGACAGGCCGCCACCGTCCACCTCTCTACGGAAGTTATCGAGTTGTTTTTCAGACAGGCGGCCCTCTAGGAATGAGCGAGCATAAATCCCCGGGCTCGCGTGACCCTGAATGTACAACAGATCTTGTCCATTCGGATGGTCGGGACCTTTCCAAAAATAATTGAACCCAACCTCGTAAAGCGTGGCGGCTGACTGGTAAGTAGCAATATGACCGCCCAGATCATCACCAGATTTATTCGCACGCATCACCATTGCCAGCGCGTTCCAGCGAATCAAACTACGAATACGACGCTCCATGAACAAGTCTCCGGGCATACGAGCCTCGTTCTGAACTGGAATAGTGTTTCGGTAAGGCGTCGTCATAGCGACCGGGAGACTGGCTCCCTCCTGACTAGCACGTGCGACTAATTGATTTAACAGAAAAGCGGCACGATCAGCCCCTTCGTGTTGCAGTACCGACTCATAAGCTTCGAGCCATTCTTTTGTTTCGACCGGATCTTGGTCTGTTGTTATTGGCGTATTCGCCATCTTTTCACCTCTTCGGGTTGGTTGGTGATCAACGTCGCCTAAATTAAGCCGATTGTGTCAACTCTTTTAGACGACGTGGTTTCGTATCTGCTAGCCGTTCACGGTCCAGTGATTCGCTGACCGTTAGCATGTGTTGGCGGACCGCGTTCCTCGCGCCCAACGGATCACGATCAATCACGATGGCTCGATAAATTGCCTCGCGCTGAAGTGCTAGGTCCTGTTTCTTCATCCGGTCCAAGTTTAGTTCCGCTAGATTCCTCGCAATCGATTCCTCGAGCAGAACAAAGGTGGACCGCATGATGTGTAAAATCACACCATTCTGCGATGCCTCAGCAACCGCCAAATGAAACTCCGCATCAGCCCTCGCCTCGCGGTGTAAATCGTGCGAACGAGCGGCGGCCTGTAGCTCGTAATAACGACGCTGGACATTCGCGCGCGCGCGGTCACTTGAGCGATCGGCCGCTAACCACGCTGCAACGCTCTCTAAGGCGAAACGCAACTCCAAAATGTCGAACGCACCGTCCGAAGATCGCTGAATCATCGTCATCATCGGGTCGACGAAAGTTGATCCGACATGCTCGGTAACGAAAGTTCCACCACCGTGCCTTCTTTGCACTAACCCACGAGCCTCAAGCTTCTGGATTGCCTCTCTGACGGTCGGTCTGGAAACGTCAAATTCTTCCGCCAGACTTCTCTCCGAGGAAAGCTTTTGACCCGGACGCACTTTTCCCTCAAGGATCAGTCGTTCTACTTGATCCATTATCGCATCGGCTGCGCGAATTACTCGTGGAATCGACAAATATCCAGTCACTGTTGCTTCCTTGCCCCTACCGTAATAAGTGGTCTGACCAATAGGGTAACTGGTCAGACCAAAGAGCGCAAATGATTAAACGAGCCTGTCTCTTGGTTCTAAACCCGCGAAATAAGAATCGAGGTTGTCCAGAGCGCGATCACCCATCGCTTTGCGGGTCTCGCGTGTCGACGAACCGAGGTGCGGCAACATTAACAAGTTAGGGCATTTAGCGAATGCAGGGTTTCCACCTGGCTCAACCTGAAAGACATCCAGTCCCGCCGCAGCAATCTGTCCTGAGTTTAGTGCATCGATCAGTGCGGCCTCGTCAACAAGACTTCCACGCGCGGTGTTTACGAAAACCGCCCCGGGCTTCATCCATCCAATTGAATCAGTATTGATCAAGCTATCTGTCTCCGGAGTGGCTGGGCAATTAAGCGAAATCATATCCACTTCCCCGAACAAAGCCCTAACGGTCGGATGAAAGATCGCCCCTGCCTCCAGTTCTGGAGGTAGTCGTCTTCGATTCGTGTAGTGGATCTCCATATCGAACCCACGCGCGCGCCTAGCTACTGTTTGACCCACACGACCCATCCCGACAATCCCGAGTTTTTTCTTGGTCAGTTGGATCCCGTTCATTGCAGACGGTGCCCAATGTAGCCAAGTACCGGTTCTGAGCATCTGATCACCCTCATACGCCCGACGACAGGCTCCGAGTAATAATAGAATAGTAATCTCTGCCGTGGCATCTGATAACACATCTGGTGTATTCGTAACGACGATACCTCGCTCTTTCAGGGCTCCAAGATCACAGTGATCGACCCCAACAGAATAATTCGCGACGACTTTCAGACGATCCGATAACTGAGAGACAATATCCTTAGACAGTACTTCAGAGTGACAGATCATTAGTGCATCGGATTCGAAGCTCCGCGCAACTATTTCGTCACCTGACATTATGTGATCATCCTCATTCACCCAGGTGGAATAGTCCCGCCGGGCGCGTTTGAGCACAGGCTCAACAAGAATCCGTGTGATACTCAGATAGTTCATCTCTGTTTTTCCCATTTCGAACGCTGTAACAGTGGCTTTTTTGGAAATGACTTTCAATACAAAGAGATGTGCCATACTAAACTTTGTTCTCAAAAACCTTGCAAGATGGATGCGAAATCATCACTATTTACTGTTCTACGGATGGAAACGCAGAGCGCACTGCCCCGGCAGATATGGATTAGCGCAAGAAAAAATAGATAAAAAGGTAGTCCGATGAGCAAAAAACTCGATCGCCGTTCGTTCCTAAAGGGAGCTACGGCAACAGCAGCGGCCTCCAGTCTCGGTTTCCCAGCACTTGTCAACGCCGGTGGTCACGGTGGTACAACTTTGAAAGTGCAGGCAGCCTGGGGTGGCGGTATTTTCCTTGAGAACGCGCAGGCATATGTCGACCGCGTTCACGCAATGGCAGGCAAGGATCTNAAGATTGACCTGCTCCCAGTTAANTCAGTTGTTAAAACATCCCAGATGCANGACGCGGTTCACCGCGGAGTGCTAGATGGTTGNCACTACGTGCCTGCTTACTGGTACTCAAAGTCCAAGACGGCTTCGTTGTTCGGTACCGGTCCATGTTTTGGCTGGTCCTCACAGGAGGTCTTGGGCTGGTGCCACTACGGCGGCGGTATGGAACTCTTCAACGAGCTCATGGGGTCTTTGGGTCTGAACATCGTGTCGTTCTTCAACAGTCCAATGCCAGCGCAGCCAATGGGATGGTTTAAAGAGAAAATAAATGATGCATCGCAGATGAGCGGCCTCAAGTATCGTACGGTCGGTCTGGCGGCTGACGTCCTCATGGAGATGGGAATGTCAGTGGTCCAGCTTCCAGGTGGTGAAATCCAGCCAGCTATGAAGTCCGGTCTAATCGACGCTGCAGAGTTCAATAACCCAACCTCTGACCGTGACTTCGGTATGCAGGACGTGTCTAAGCACTATCATCTGGGTTCGTTCCACCAGTCGCAGGAGTTCTTCGAGATCTCCTTCAATAAGAAGAAGTATGATGGTCTCCCAGCAGAGCTTCAGGCAATCCTGAAGTATGCGTCAGAGGCAGAGAACTCTAACTTCTACTGGCACAACACTAACCGGTACGCTGATGATTTGGTGAACCTGCAGAATCAAGGCGTTAACGTATACCGGACACCTGATTCTGTTATGAAAGAGCAGCTCAAGGCCTGGGATATCGTTGTAGACCGGATCAGCGGCGAGGATCCTTTCTTTGCCAAGGTAATTGACTCGCAGAAGGCTTATGCTAAGCGGGTGATGAATTATCTGAACCTGAACCAGCCGGACTACCGGATGGCCTACAAGCACCACTTCGGTTGATACCAGTCGTGTAAACAGAAATACCCGAGCCTTTGTGCTCGGGTATTTTTTTTGGCTAATGCGTGAGGGAAGTATTAAACTGCCACCGAAATAACGAATTTTTAATTTCAAGCAATGGCGCACGATGCGCGCATTTGATGTTCAAGCAGGATGCCTGTCTTTTTGGAGTAGCTAAACAGTGGATCGTTTCGTCTACACGATCGAGGGTCTCAATGTATGGGTTGGGCGGGCCTTCGGCTGGTGTATTTTAATATTAACTCTGTCTGTATCGTATGAAGTGTTCGTGCGTTACGTTTTAAACGCGCCAACCGTTTGGTCCATGGATATGATGATACAGATGTACGGCGCGCTCTTCCTGATGGCCGGTCCATACGCTCTTGCTCAGGACGCTCACGTCCGGGGCGACTTCTTGTATCGGTTACTTTCCCCTAGAACCCAAGGAAAAATAGACCTAACACTGTACGTCTTATTCTTCTTCCCGGGCATGCTTGCCCTATTTTGGTATGGCGCAGAAATCGCAGCTGATAGCTGGCGTTACAAAGAGGTGAGTTGGAACAGTCCTGCCCGGATACAGATCTACTTCTTTAAGACTCTAATACCCATCGCGGGCTTCCTACTGATGTTACAGGGGGCCGCCGAAATATGCAGGTGCATCCGGGCAATTCGCGAGGACAGGTGGATGCAAAGGCTTAGCGACGTGAAAGAAACCGAGCAACTCCTGATGGAAGAAGCTGAGCAACAGGAGGAAAGAGCATGACAAACCCTGAAGTTGCGATTTTGATGCTTTGCCTGTTCATTATACTGGTCCTGCTAGGCTTCCCAATCGCCTTCACGCTCATAGCAATGGGCGTTGGATTCGGTTACTACGCGTATTATCAGGCACCAGACAGTTTCGCTGACCTTTTTAACAATCAAATTTTCTATCTTTTAAACCAAAACACCTACTCGGTGATGGAAAACGACACATTGGTCGCGATCCCTCTGTTCCTTTTCATGGGGTATGTTGTCGAGCGGGCCGACATCGTAGGGCGCCTGTTCCGTTCACTGCAGATGGCAGCGCACAACCTACCAGGATCCATGGCGATTGCCGCACTCATAACCTGCGCGGTTTTCTCCACGGCATCCGGTATCGTTGGCGCGGTTGTTACCCTGATGGGGTTACTTGCGTATCCAGCAATGGCCAACGCGAACTATGATAAGAAATTCGCCGCAGGTGTAATCTGCGCGGGTGGAACACTCGGGATATTGATCCCACCGTCGATCATGCTGATCGTTTATGCGGCAATCGCAGAGTTGTCACCGCTCCGACTCTACGCCGCCGCGATGTTCCCAGGACTGATGCTCGCG
>PBZM01000003.1 GCA_002731015.1 Gammaproteobacteria bacterium | reverse complement strand
AAAAAGTGATCTAGGGGTCCCGGTAGGTTGCTTAGGGATGGCACAACTTTCACTAAACTTTTTGGTCTTATTGAATTCTGAATTCTGAATTCTGAATTAGCCGCCCTGATGGAAGGAATCAAATTCGATGTAATAGCACAGAATCTTGAGGGTCGTATCTTACGGAAAGTGATTCTGAAAAGTATCCAAGAGCACATCTTCGCTCTGCCCATCCATGATGCCCCTGCAGTCGAGCTAGACCAAATGTGTTGGGCTTGTGATGCTTCAGGGTTACCGTAATCCAACGCTATCCGAAAGGAGCACCATTTGCGTCGTGGTTCCGCATTGTATATCTGAGTGTTGCAATCTAGTTTTGATTCCCGCTCTTGTTAACTGAGTTCTCTATCGAGCTAAAGTTTAGGCTCCGGGTATTTATATTTCCGTCTTCGAATGTTATCGCTGACACGTTACGGCGATTTACTTTGAGATCAAATACATCGAATCTGTTGTAATAACCGACCACATCGTGGAACTGTTTTGGCACCACGCATTTTTCCAAATCGATCGTTTCAACTAAAATGAGGTCTTCCTCTGACGATGTCTCTTTGAGCGGAAGGCCGTTCGGTCCGACTACCATCGATACTCCTCGGGGCGAATCGGCGATGATTCTTAGCTTTTCCTCGCCTAGGCTTCCCAACCGATCTAACGCATTTTCGTCAACTCTAGACGCGGCAACTACATTGAACGCTTTAGCTTCGAAGGAGTGCGCACCTGCACGGATTCGTATCGCTTCTGCGAGATCATATCGCTCATTGGTTGATGGTTCGTGAGTCGGCCATGTTGGGGGGTAAGTCGAAAGATGAATTTGCTCTCCTTGCGCCATTAATGAAAAACGAGCTAGTGGATTAGTATTTTCGCCGCAAATTAGTGCACCAATCTTTCCCTTGTCACTTTCAACCACGCGCAAACCACATCCATCTCCGTTAGCCCAAATAAGTTTTTCAAAAAAGGTGGGAACTAACTTGCGGTGATGATTCAGGATCGAGCCGTCTGTTCCAATTAGTATGTTGGAGTTCCACAGACAACCGACACTTTGACCTGAAGATTCACTAAACCCCATTGAAACAATAATGTTCGCATCTCGAGCGGCGGTGCAAATACTCAAGATTTCAGGGCGAAGACGCCTCGGCACACCTTGGCACACCTCATGCATCTCTCATTGCAGATGTCAAAATGACGTCGGACTCCTGTTCCCTTAGGACACTACTAATTCCCTCAGATGTCCTAAGGGTTTTTTTTGTGGGAAATCACTTACCAATGCAAATGGCTTGGCGGTAAGTTTTTCCTTGACAAGCGAACACTGTCCCCAGACCTTTCTTTATCGTTGATCCTTCAACTTCAAAAATATATCCGCCGCCGCTTGAATATGAGTGTGTAACTGTAAAGTCTTCTTCATTAACGTCACGACCAACTCTGATCTTCTTTTCCGTGCCGTCACCCCATTTCACCAACAAGCCACAGTCTTGCCCCATATGAGACAGATCAAACTGTGCAGTTACGGCCCCATCGGAATTTGATACTATTTTTGGCATTAAGTCTTTTGCCATAATTGCCGGCGAAATAACGATTAACAGAGACACAGTAAATTGTTTGATACCATTCATATTACACCTATTTCTTTATATTTATCAATTGTTTATTAACATAAAGGGTTTGCTTTAGCCAAAGCCGAAATTTCTGATTTACTAAGGGTTTGTAATAAATTTTCGATCTCTGACGTGGTTTTATTCGGCAGATTATTATTCGAACAGCCAGTAATACGAATAAGCAATAACGATTGCCGGGACTGCGCTATATAGAGTTGCGACGATCGCTACCTTTGGATTTAATGCAATTGCCGGAAATAAAGCGTCACCGTCATTACTAATGGCATTTCCAAGTTCTGCTGAAAACGGAAGTACTCCACTTAAGTACAAGGAACATACCATCAGTTGTGGACCACATCCGGGAATAAACCCCACCACTATAGCAATTAATGGAACGAGAGCCGCTCCTAAAAGCAATAGGCTTTCAAGATTGAAATCTAAAAAATGAATTCCTAATTCATAAGACAGAAAGGCGAAAATTACCCAGGCCGTAACGAACACGGTGTCACCCAACACACGTCCGAAGACGTCACCGATGTTACTTTTATCTTCTTCACGGATTTTATCGCTGTTTTTCTTACTTATCAGATCACTTACTGCGAGCTTATTAGTCGACGAATTCGTCCATATCAGAAGGCTTATCAAAGAACCAAAGATACCCACCCATAGTATTGCATCTAAGCCGAACAACTCCGTCGGTACGCTCACATCTAACTGGAAAGCGATAGCTATCCCTATAAATACGCCCGGTATTAATGTTAAAGCCCATAGGCTTTGCAAGATTTGAGAATCGACCCGCCGGACTGCATATCGAAACTCAGAGGCCGCATAACCCTCTTTGGGTCTTAAAAATACTGGCCCATGAATCGCATCGATAACATAGCCGGAAACGATGCCTGCAACCAAACTACAAGCGAACACAGAAACAGCGTCTGAAGGTGATTGAGCTAGTAATAGGAAAGCGGCATCACCCATAGTTGAGATTAAAACAGCAACTACGGCACCAAAGCTGAGTCCTCCTCGCAAATACTTGGTTATGACGATAATCGCCCCTCCGCAACCCGGCAACATACCCAAAAATGCTGCGATCGGAACTTGCCACGATTTATGGCGTTGGAAGAACTCAAATACATTGAAATTTAGGCGACTTTCTAGAAAATAAAACCCAAAAAGTGTTGCTGCGACAAAGACTGTAACTTGCAAGTAGGCTTCAGCCAGACTCTGCGCCATTATCGTCCTTATGTCTTGCGATGAAGAGGCCAGAGCAAGTAAACCGATTAAAATCAGAATTTTAATATTTGGGGTCAGCCTAAGTAAAAGGGTGGACGATGAGTTTCCACTATTAATAGATTGCAACAACGCGAATATTTATCCTGATGTCAAAAATTAGCTTATACTTAAATTGTAAGCTTTTAGATAATTGTTTTGCAAACACTTTTACGTCGTCAATAGTGTCAACAGATTTCCACAGCCATTTTTTTGCATTAATACTAGATTCAACTTACTCTCCAACTATGATTAATTCGAAGAAAAATGCAGATGACTCCATGGGTGCTATCTCTTCACTCATGACTGCGGAAAAGCAAGCGAGCCATTTTGCACGAGCACGAAAAGCAACCGAGTTAGAGGTGACTGAAGATTACGTTGAATTAATAGCCGATCTAATCGATAGTCAGGGAGAGGCAAGAGCCGTGGATCTTGCTGAGCGAATTGGCGTTACTAGCGCAACAGTAAACAAATCAATCGCTCGACTTAAAGAAATGAACCTCGTTAGGACGGAACCCTATCGATCCATCTTTTTAACCGAAGAGGGACGTTCCCTTGCGGAATCATCTCGCAAACGCCATCACATAGTGGTGTCTTTTTTGAAAGCTGTCGGAGTCGATGATGAAACTGCTTGGGCGGATGCGGAAGGTATTGAGCATCGTTGTAGCCTAGAAACTATCAATGCCTTTAAAAAATTTCTAGCTAAGTAGTTTTCGACTTTTTGAGCGTCCGTTTAAATTACGCAGTGACGCATCGCGCTATACGCTGATATCAACAAATCGTATCTACCCCCTTCTTTCAGAATCGCATTAAACTAGGACAGTAAAATCGCGCTCAGCAACCTAATCGAGGATATGTTATTGCCTATGGCATTGGAATATCGGTTGTGAATTTAGGAACAGAGTAACCAACTTGCACCGCCGGTCGTTCAGCAATTTGCAGGTACCAGTCCCTAACATTAGGAAAAGTATTTAGATCAATTTGCTGCCATTCAAAGCGTGACACCCAGGGCCAGCATGCCATATCAGCGATCGTATAAGTTCCCCCGTTTGATCCTGCAATATAATCACGCTCATCCAAATGAGTATTTAGAACTGCATATAGTCTTTGCGTTTCATCGCCATATCGCTTCTCCGCGTATGACGACTTACCTTTGTTATACCGCAAAAAATGATGTGTTTGCCCTAGCATGGGACCTAAACCACCCATTTGCCACATCAGCCACTCAATCATCCGCCAGTATTCGATGCCTTCACATTGAAACCTTCCATGCTTTTCTGACAAATAAATCATTATGGCGCCAGACTCCATCAATTGGATTCCAGTTTCCCGCTCTACAATTGCTGGAATACGATTATTAGGAGCTATTTTTAGAAATTCTGGTGAAAACTGCTCGTTTCTTGTAATGTCAATGGGATGGACTTTGTAGGGCACACCAAGTTCTTCCAAGAGAATTGAAATCTTACGACCGTTCGGTGTCGTCCATGTGTAAAGATCGATCATCAATCACCCTCTCTCGTTCGCCAGTTCACTTCTGATCATTCACTAGGCCGGCTCATGAAGCTTCAATCAATCTAAGCCCTTCCCGCAAGAGCGATTGGATAGAGCTCCAGCGCACCCTTTGCTAGGCACTATAGCATTTGATGACGACTATTTTTGCATCATGTTTCGGTCCTGCGACAGGCTTCTTGCGGCCATTTTCGTCAAGTGAGGCCGCTAACAACCGGCCAATCAAGATATCCAGAGAACGACAAGACACAATACTTGTATCAACCTCCAACTCGGGGCCCTTACACATAAAATAATATCCTGCAAATCCATGGAACCGCGAGAACCACTTCCAAATATCTAGATATNAAATTGCTAGTAATAGCTACAAACTCACNGAAAGAGTGCTTTCATTTGGATTGGAAAATTAAGTTTTGANTCCCAGAGCATAGTCCGCTACGTCTTGAAGGGACACGCCAATGCAATGCGGTTCGACACCTAAATGTTCCAATGGAAGTCTGTATCGATTGAGCCAAATTGTGTGGTACCCGAACCACGTCGCTCCACAAATATCCCAACAGTTAGAGGACACAAATAAGATATCACTCGCATCGCGCTTCAACGCAGCCGGTCCTATCTGATAAGCCTCTGCCGCTGTTTTATAACGCCTCACAGAATCAACGCTTAAGATATGCTCGAAATATCCTTCAAGGGCCGAGGCTTTCACTGCTTGCTCTAGCATCCACGGCGTTCCGTTCGACAAAATAGACAGGGTAATATCAGCCTCTCTAAGCCGCTGCAATTGCTCCTTATTTTCTGGAAAGGCGGAAAGCTCTGCGTATTGTCCCATCAGACGATCCCTAGCAGTTTCGGTCAAATTTAAGCTGAGTAACTCGCATGAATGGTCTAATGCATCTCGGGTAACCTGCCAGAAATTCGCATACTCGTCGCAGAGCGTGCGCAGGCGAGTGTAATCAATCTGCTTATCACGCCAAATTGTGGCGAGTTGAGTACCCTTTCCAGGGAACAGCTCCTCTGCCAGGACACTTATCGAATAGACATCAAATAGGGTTCCATAAGCGTCGAACGCAACTGCTTTAAATGGCATATAGTTGACCTTCTATTTGGGTAACTTCTGTGGAACATAATTTACAAGTATTTCATTAAAGTCGCAGGATTGCTTTACCCGTTCTTGAAGTAGTTTCTTTTTGGGAGATTGCCAGGTGACATTGCATTCACATTTGGCGATACGTCATTATTCTGCCCTGGTTTTACCCGTATCGTGATCAGTATTGTTCTATTCAATCGTTCTTAAACTTATTGGGTGATCGGACAAGACAGAATTAGTATTGAAGTCAGTAAAAAAGTGAACTTTAGGGGCCAAGCCGACTATACAAAGGGACTAGTCATCATCGGCAGTAACTGATTTTACCTTCTGCGTTTTAAAGTTAGACCACGTCAAAATGCCATATGCGATCGCCAAAAGAAAAATGGCTCCAGCCTCATACAGTAAAATCGAAGGTTCAAAATCTTTGCCCTGTAAAATAATCAATCGTGTAATACCTGTGATAGCGATCAAAACCGGTAACGTTACAGGAAGTGTCTGTGCTCGGTAATAAACGACAGCCATCCCAAAAACTTCCAAGTAGATAAACAGTAAAAGTAAATCAGCCAATTCGAGTCTGAGTTCTGATCCAAGGGTTATTAATTCAAATACAACTGCAATGCACGTTAAGGCTGCGATAATAATCAGGAGAAGTTTCTCACCTGTTTCAAATAACTTGTGTACCCACTTTTCCATCTACTTTTTTCTCTCGATCCTTTCTCGACGGGCCTACGGGTCAATGCGAAGCCCTATTATTTACAGCCTACGCCGATTATTCCCTGAGATCACGCTTTTGCGAATCTCGGCGGGCGCTAAGAGCATTACAGACTGATCAACGCGCCCCCATTCTATTACGCAAGACTTAATTGCCTTTACAATTGCGGCGATTTTTAGAAAGGGACATGCCACCGACCCTGCAATGTAGAGCCTTGATAATCCGGCTACGTGTTAATTACGAAAGTTCTCGTGGCAGACTTTGCAACTCCTAGCCATCTTGAAAAAATTTCGCATTGCCGCTTCGTAATCACCCTGATCGAGTTCACTGCGAATCATCAATGCGGCTTTTTGATAGTCAAGGTTAAGCCGTTCAAATCGTTCGAAATCCTCCCAAATATCGCCGCTTGCGTCGGACCCATTCGATACAGAGGCCTCGCTTCCTCGGGGAAACATAGTCGGAAGTTTTTGCGACCACGCAATATGGAAGTCGACAGCATGCAATGCTTCATTCTTATCTTGATTTTTTATCGAGTGACGCAGCACTCGCATCCCCTTTTTGGACTCCTTGAATTTGGCCTGCCGATCCTCAACCACACCCAAACCGGACGCAACGACTGGCCACGAAAGGAAAGTCAGATTCAGAATGAAGATTATAAACCACGATTTTAAAATTCGACTCTTGTTCATAGTCTCAAACTATCACTCATGGAACACTCAAGGCTAGTTTTGTTAAATCACTTCACCTGTTGCGCACGTGATCCCAAAATTTCAAACGAAGACTTGTAAGGCATTCCGAAATCGCGCCCGTAGACGCATCAACAATTGTGATCTAGATAATGAAAAATCAATGGATAGCGTGAAAAATCTACTAGTAAATTTGCTCGTCGACAGATCAAAAGTCGACATATGCTATGGACGCCATATCGGTATTGAAATATTGCAGGCAAGTACCAGCAACCTTGTGGCTGTGGTGACGCCAATTGCGACCACCAATGCCACCCACTGAACAATCCCGGAGTGATTTAGTCCAATTACGATCAACGAACCCAAGACGGCTAGTGTTACATATGGTTTATGATCGGAAAAAACTTTTGGTACCACATTACACAATATGTCTCGCAAAACACCTCCCAAGGTGCTTGAGATTACACCCATAAGAATTGCAACGATGGTTGAGGATCCAGCTATGAGTGCGATCTGAGCGCCCAGCGCCGCAAAAAGCCCCAAACCGAAAGCGTCGGGTACTTGAATCCATTTTTCCGTCAACTCAGCATCTGATTGCCTTATAAACATCGAAGATAGAAAACACAACAAGATGACTAACCACAATAAATGATCCTGTTCGACCCAGAAAAAGGGTCGGCGATCGAGTAATAAATCACGAATTGTTCCTCCACCAAATGCTGATACACCAGCGACGAAGCACACACCTACAAAATCCATTCCAACTCGAAGCGCTGCGGCTAAACCCGACAGTGCAAAGGCAATAACAGCAAGAATTTCAATGCTCTCTTGAACCGTCGGATGGATTGTTGGTGCTACGAGATCAATCATGAACTTTTGTCTCATTACAAACCAAATTTACGAAATCTGAGTGCATTAGGAAATTCCTAACCATTGAATTCCAAACGTATACAACCCGGTTCCAACCAAAATACTCACCAATGGGTTACCAATACCCAATTGTAAGGTCATTACAGCAGTTAAGGCGATAACCGAGAGCCCTAATCGATCAAGAGACTCAATCTGAAGACTGGACAGTCCAAAACATACTAGAACAACCATAATCATTGGTGGCAATACTCGTCCCACACGCACCAATAGCGGATGACTTTGAGATTGAGTGAGAGCAACGAACGGTAAAAGCCGTGTCATGAAAGTCGCGACTCCCATCACCACAAAAATACCAAGCAGGTATTGATTATCCATCGAGGGAATCTCGTTTTGGTCGTACTAGAAGGGTTATAAGACAAAGACTTATTGCCACCAACAAAAACTGCTGAGGTACAAGCAAATGGGCGACAAAAACCGCGCAGAGCGCTACGATCAGCAACCAACGGTCGTTCATCATTCTGGCCTGTTCGATCAATAACACTAGGAAAAGAGCCACTAACGCGAATTCGAAACCACGTGAATCAAATTCGACAAATGACTGAAGACCAGCGCCAAATGCGCAGCCAAGGACCCAATACGACTGATTGAGCGCCGTGAGGTACAAATAATAGGTATGCCTACTAGCTATCCTTGGAGCCTTTGATGTTACAAGCGAATAGGTTTCATCTGTGAGCCCGAAAATCAAATACCAACGACTTATACCTCGCTTTGGGTATCGATCTAAGACCGACAATCCATAAAAAATATGCCGTGAATTGAGCAACAATGTTGCGATGAAGGCCTCGGCGTAGGAGATGCCCGAGGCCAACAGTCCTACTGCCATGAATTGGGCGGAGCCCGCATAGATTACAACACCAGCTAGGGGCGCAAATAGCCAATGATATCCGAGGCTCTGAAATAAAAGACCAAAGGCCATTCCAAGCGGGACATATCCAAGCATGACCGGCGCTGAGTCTTGCAACGCTTCTGATAATTCAGATGGCACTCTTTGGCTCAATCAAGCCATCCTCTGAGCTCGCGTCTCACGATATATTCAAGAATCGCCATGCCCTCATCAGACGCATTCAAGCAGTCAAGTGCAACTAGTCGATCTCCACCAGCTTCTTGGAATGTCTCATTCAAGCCGATCGCAATTTCTTCAAGCGTCTCGACGCAATCTGAAAAAAAAGCAGGGCTAACGACAGCGACTCGCTTTACTCCTTGGTGACCCAGATCTTCAATTAGTTCATCAGCATAAGGCTTTAACCATTCCTTCGGCCCAAAACGAGACTGAAACGCAACTCTGAAGCGCTCCGCAGGCCACTCGAGCGCTTCCTGCAAGAGCCGCCCGGTCTTTTGACACTGACAGTGATAGGGATCGCCTTTCATCAAGTATTCCTTCGGAACCCCGTGAAAACTAGCGACTAATACGTCAGGCTCCTCATCGAGCACTTCAATCTGTTGCTTGACCGATTTCGCCAAGATCTCGATATACTTAGGATCATCATAGAACGGTGGAGATACACGGATCGTTGGTTGCCATCGCATAGCCTTTAATGTGTCGCCGATTTTATCGACCACTGAGCCCGTAGTACTCGCGGCGTACTGCGGGTACAGAGGAACGCACACAATCTTCCAGCAACCATCGGCGAACATTTGGTTAATAACCGAAGGAATTGACGGGTTACCATACCGCATCGCAAATTCAACTCGTACAGCTTCTCCAAAAAGCTCCTGCAAACTTTGTGTCTGTTCGCGAGTGATTGTTCGGAGCGGAGACTCATTAAGTTCATTGTTCCAAATCTGACGATAGGCAGCCGCAGACTTTTTCGGACGAAACGTCAAAATAGGCCCTTGAAGAATAAGCTGCCAGAAAACTTTTGGTAACTCTATGACCCGCTTATCACTGAGGAACTCACCCAAGTATCTGCGCATTGACCAATAATCGAGCGCATCAGGTGTTCCAAGGTTGATCAAAATTACACCAAGCCCATGTTTTGGCACTGGCGGATGGTCGGATGGCGTCGGCATCAAAAAAGGTCTCTCTTGGTTAACTGTGTCAGGAGTTTAAGCATCAGCTCAGGATCCTTGATTCCGCAGGTTTCCCGCGCTGAGTGCATCGCAAATTGGGCACATCCGAGATCAATCGTGTCAATGCCTAGACGTCCAGCTGTTAATGGTCCGATTGTACTACCGCAGCCAAGATCAGCTCTGCCTGAAAAATATTGCAATGAAACATCAGCTCGCTCGGCTGCTTGTTCTATCAATCCTTGAGTAATTGCTGTGGTCGCATACCGATGATTTGCGTTTACCTTGACGACTGGGCCCTCATTCAAAAGAGGGCGATGGGATTCATCATGTTTCGAAGCATAGTTTGGATGTACCCCATGTGCGTTATCGATTGAAATCATGAGGCTGTTGACGCGAACACGCTCAAAATCGCTAAAAATAGTTGCACGACGCAATATAGATTCTAGGAATGGTCCATCAGCACCTCCGGTCGAGACACTACCGATTTCCTCATGATCATTTAAGACAATCATAGTTCCTTCAGCCGCATCGTTTTGAATCAAAGCCTCAGAAACGATGAAACAACTCAACAAATTATCAAGCCGAGCACTGGCTAAGAATTCACCCTCCAGACCAATAACCTGCGATTCTTCTATCGGATAAGCACAAATTTCAAATGCAGAAATCTCAGCAGCTGAGCGGCCTAATTCACGCGCTATTGTTTCAGAAAAATCCATCTCAGCATCCTCTTCTGCACGCGAGATGACTAGGGGTAACTCGTCCTGTGGATTGATTTTCCGGCCTTTGTTTGCGTCTCGATCGAGGTGTATCGCCAGATTAGGGATCATCCCAACCGGCCGCTCGAAGTCGACCAACTCAGTAAGCACAGCTCCCTCATTCGCTATCGCCACCCTTCCCGCTAATGACAGATCACGGTCGAACCAGGTCGAGAGAAGTACACCGCCATAGACCTCCAACCCGAGTTGGAAATATCCATGTTTTTTCACAACAGGATCAGGTCGGACCCGCAGATTTGGACTGTCGGTATGTGCACCAAAAATGGTCCAACCGGCGACGTCTACTGGTTGTCGCCATGCGACCAAGGCTCCATCAGAACGCACCACAAAGTAGGCCGCGCTGGCCTCCAGAGACCAGGCCGCTCGCTCATCCAGACGAATAAATCCGGAGCGTTCGAGATGCTCGGCGGTATTGGCAACCGCGTGCCATGGCGTCGGTGATCGATCGAGAAATTTTGTTAGTCGGTCGATAAAGGGTGACCCGTAATTTAAATCCAAGTTGTCTCTCCGGGGATTGCGTTCTAAGGTGTTAGGAAGCATAACAGTTTAATTAAGGTCCCATGAGGTTAGGCGCAAGGTGTTAAAACGAAGTTGGTTATGTAATGTCGTACTCAAAGCCCTATTGCTTTCAGTTACAGGCGCTTGGACGTATACAACAAACGCGGTTACGATAGAGCCAACAAAAGAGGACAGCATGCTCGCACAAATCATAAGTCGCGAGCTTGAAAAACGCCATCTAGCCTCAGGCACAATACTAGACCGTAAGCCGATGATTGGTCAGCTGATCCTCAAAGCAATCGATCCCGCTCGCTCACTATTAACTGAACGGGATATTGAGAATATTCCTGTCAAGTCTTTGCCTGACCAAATTGAACACGGAAACTTGGAAACCGTGTATGGGCTTTATGATCTTTCACTAACGCGATCAGAGGAACGTCTAGATTTTTGGCTCTCTATTCTTTCTAAAGGTGTTAGCGCCATTGATTTATCTGATATCGAAGAATTACAGGTACGTGACCAAGAAACGCCTTGGATTGAAAATTTAATGGCACTCGAGAATTTATGGCGAAAACAACTGGAAAACCAAGCTATAAATTTATTGCTCGCCGATCGGACCGAGGGCGAAATGGTCAAAGCCCTCGTTAGACGATACAAAAACCAAAAAAATCGAATTGAACAAACACGCCCAGACGATGTTTTTTCAGCGATTATCAACGCCTATGCGAGCGCATATGATCCCCATACTTCCTACCTACCACCTGCCGACAGCGAAACCTTTAACATTAACATGTCACTGTCGTTGCAAGGCATTGGGGCGGTACTTCAATCAGAAGATGAATTCACCAAGATTGTTAACCTAATTCCGGGCGGGCCAGCAGAAATGGACGGGCGACTGAAGCCTGCTGACCGAATTTTGAGCGTGGCGCAGGGATCCAAGGCTTTCGAAGACGTTGTTGGCTGGAGACTCGATGAAGTAGTTCAACTAATACGGGGGCCTAAAGGATCAAAGGTACGCCTTGAGGTACAGGCAGGTGATGATGCCCCTCATCGCGAGATTGTGTTAATCCGCGATCGAGTGCTTCTCGAAGAGCAGTCAGCGAAAAGTCATACCATCGAAGTTGGTGAAAACGAAAAAAAGATTGGTGTAATAGTTATCCCGACGTTTTATTCCGACTTCACTGCTAAACAAGCTGGTGATACCAATTACAGAAGCACTACCCGCGATGTCAAAAAGTTACTTGAGAATCTAAAGGAGCAGAACGTAGACGGTGTCATCGTTGATCTGCGAAATAATGGCGGAGGTTCTCTGCAAGAAGCTTATGAGTTATTCGGGTTATTCATCTCTAGGGGACCCGTTGTCCAAATTCAAAGTGCTGGTGGCCGCACCGATGTTAGGGGTGACCGTGATCCAAGTATTTTCTGGGAAGGCCCAATGGCCGTGTTAGTAAACCGACTAAGTGCGTCAGCGAGTGAGATCTTTGCCGGGGCTGTTCAGGACTACGGAAGGGGCCTCGTCATCGGCTCTCAAACTTTCGGTAAAGGTACAGTTCAAGCATTACTTCCTGTCAATCAAGGTCAACTGAAACTGACTATTGCTAAATTTTATAGAATTTCAGGCCAATCAACTCAACACCAAGGAGTAATTCCAGATATTCAATTTCCGTCAGCATTCGATCCCAATATAATTGGCGAAAGTGCGTTAGAAACTGCCTTGCCTTGGGACCAAATTCGCTCTCTACGGTATCGTCCAATAGACCGTCTACAGGCTAGGACTTCGCAATTGATCGATCGTCATCAGGCTCGCGTAGCAACAGATCCGAATTTTAAAGCTCTACTGAAACGAACAGAAAGAGCACTGGAACTGAGAGGTGAAAAGGGTATTTCCCTGCACCTTGAAACACGTATTAACGAACGCGAGACCAATAAAAAAGCGCTACTTAAGATAGAAAATATCCGTCGATCAGATCTCGGTTTACCAGCCATAGAAAGCATGAGTGAAATAGAGAGTGAGGGAAACGATTTCGATCCAACCGACGATGCAAGTCTAATGGAATCAGCTCGCATTCTGCTTGATGAGATTCAGATCAATCCGCGTCTCGCGGGACTCTAGGGGGAGGGACCATCGAAAGAGCGGCGACAGAACCCTTGCTATCGCGAATTCTCGCAGGCCCTGAATCTTCAACTTCATCGATACGGATAATCGCATGCATTGGTATATAACTGCGCTTTACGCCCTGGAATTCAGTTTTAAGCTTCTCTTCTGATGGATCCAAAAGAAGCCCACTCCGTTCACCAAACACGAATTCTTCCACTTCGATAAACCCGTAGAGATCACTAGAATAAATTTGCTTGGCGAATACCTCATACACCTTATCTTGACTGATAAACTGCACGCGGAAAGTTGGGTCAGTAGTTTTAGCCATCACGGTCCTCAATCATGGGTCGCGTAGTCTGTCGGTCTTTGCGCCCCCCGTCAAGAACAGTCGTGCAATTTCAGGCGCTTCGGACTATACTCGCGCGCCGAAGTGGAAGGAGATTGGATGACAGCGAAACTCTTCATCAAGACCCACGGTTGTCAGATGAATGAATACGATTCGGACCGCATGGCTGACCTGCTTAATGCTAGTCACGAACTGACTGCGACCGACACGCCAGACGACGCAGAAGTTATTCTCATAAATACATGTTCGATTCGAGAAAAAGCGCAAGAAAAAGTATTCTCTGAATTGGGTCGCTATAAGGGTCTTAAAGAAAACAATCCAAATTTAATTGTTGGTGTTGGCGGTTGCGTTGCGTCCCAAGAAGGTGAGGCGATTCGGCAGAGGGCTCCATTCGTCGACCTAGTCTTTGGTCCTCAGACCCTCCATCGTTTGCCTGAGATGCTGGAGGCGCGGCGCAAAAGCGGCAAAGCACAGGTTGATATTAGTTTTCCTGAGATCCAAAAGTTCGACCGCTTACCAGAGCCAAGACTTGAGGGACCGAGCGCGTATATCAGTGTCATGGAGGGTTGCAGTAAATATTGCACATTTTGTGTTGTGCCATATACCCGAGGCGAAGAGATAAGCCGTCCCATTGAGAGCATACTTCAGGAAGTTCTTGCTAATTTAGATCAAGGTGCCCGAGAAATTCATTTTTTAGGGCAAAATGTAAATGCCTACCGTGGCGACTCAGCTGACGGTGAGACTGTAGACTTATCCGACCTTATTCACGTGACAGCTGAGATCCCAGAGATAGAGCGCATCCGTTTCACAACTAGCCACCCTGTTGAGTTCTCAGATGCTCTAATAGAATGCTTCAGAGACGTCCCAAAACTAGTTAGTCATCTGCATCTTCCCGTGCAGTCTGGCTCTGACAGGATCCTTGCCGCCATGAAACGTGGCCACACTGCACTTGAATACAAAGCCAAAATCCGGAAGATTCAAGAAGCACGTCCAGGAATCAGCCTATCATCGGATTTTATTGTCGGTTTTCCTGGCGAAACAGATAAGGATTTTGAAAAGACGATGGAGTTAATTGAGTCGGTGGGTTTTGATGCGAGCTTTAGTTTTATCTACTCAGCCCGACCAGGCACCCCAGCTTCTGATTTCGACGACCCAACCGACCAAGGCACAAAAAAAACCCGGCTGGCGACGCTACAGGCCAGAATCTCTCAAAATACTCAGAAGATCAGTAATGATATGGTTGGTAGTTTGCAATCAATATTAGTTACTGGCCCATCGAAAAAAGATCCCGGTGAATTATCGGGTCGTACCGAAAATAATCGCGTTGTGAATTTCCGTTCAGAACAAACGAACCTCATTGGTAAACTTGTGGAATGCGAAATTGTAGATTCCTATTCCAATTCCCTGCGAGGCCAAATGACCTCTAGAGATCCGTGGTAATGGACGTTCACCAGTTTGTAATTGAACCCAATGATGTCCGCCGCTTAGCATCTCTGTGTGGTCGCCAAGATGCTCATCTGAGACTTATCGAATCACGGTTACCCGTTACAATCCGAAACCGCGGGAACGAATTCGAAATTGAGGGTGAAGAGATTGCGACTAAAACTTGTGCTCGTTTACTTGATCAGTTGTACAGAGAGACTAGAGATTCTGAACTCACAGACGACACAGTTCATCTGCAACTGCAAGCAGTATTCATCTCTCAGGAGGATACTCACGCGGCAATCGTGGTCGACACGCCCAAACTCAAAATCAAACCTCGTGGAAAAAATCAGCTCGGTTACATCGATGCGATAAGATCCCATGACGTTAATTTTGGTGTCGGTCCAGCGGGAACAGGAAAAACGTGGTTGGGAGTGGCCTCTGCTGTCGAGGCACTTAGACGTGATCAAGTTGAACGTATTATTCTGGTCAGGCCAGCGGTCGAGGCTGGAGAACGACTTGGTTTCCTGCCCGGAGATCTCGCCCAGAAGATAGACCCCTACTTGAGACCCCTCTACGATGCACTTTACGAAATGCTTGGGTTCGATAAAGCGATGAAGCTTCTCGAGCGCCAAGTCATTGAAATAGCACCGCTTGCTTACATGCGTGGCCGCACGCTTAATCACAGTTTCATAATCTTGGACGAAAGCCAAAATACCACACGCGAGCAGATGAAAATGTTCCTCACAAGACTTGGCTTTGGTTCGACGTCGGTGATCACTGGTGATCCGAGTCAGATTGATTTGCCACGAAAGTCAGACTCGGGACTTATCCACGCGTGCCGCGTACTAGAATCTGTTCAGGGAATTTCAATGACGTATTTTGACTATAGAGATGTTGTGAGGCATCCCCTAGTGGGCCGCATTGTTGATGCCTATGACAAAGCGTCAGATGATCATTGATTTTGACGACTTAACTGCGACCTGTCCCATTACCACAGATCAGGTAACACAGTGGGCCAAGACGACGTTATTGTCCGAAACTGACAAGGAATGCATACTCGCAATTCGCGTATTTGATTTGACCGAAAGCCTAAAACTTAATGAAACATTTGTTGGGAAAAAGTACCCAACCAATGTGCTGTCTTTCCGTGCGGACGTCCAAATACCTGAAGGTCCGACAATGCTCGGTGACATTGCGATCTGTCTACCTGTGGTTAAGAAAGAGGCCCATGAGCAGTCAAAACCGATAGAACAGCATTTTGCACATATGATTGTTCACGGCTGCCTGCATTTGTTGGGTTATGATCACGTTAATGATGATGATGCCAATGAGATGGAAGCTAAAGAAATCGGTATTCTTTCTGATCTCGGCTATCCTAATCCGTATCTGAGCGAGGAATAGAAATTTACATGAACGACGCACGACGTCCCGAGAGCCCTGATTCGCGATCCTGGTTCGACCGTCTGGCAAGTGTCATCTCTGGTGAGGCTGAGAATAAACCCGAGTTAATTGTTGAACTCCGCGACGCTAATGAGCGCGGGTTATTTAACCAAGAAACGCTTGCGATTCTCGAAGGAGCACTCGCTGTCAGCGACATGCAAGTAAGGGAGGTCATGATTCCGCGAACCCAAATGATCGCTATCCGGGCAGACGAACGACCTGAAGAATTCTTGCCGCGAATCATTGAATCTGCACACTCTCGCTTTCCAGTCCTAAACGAGCAACCTAGCGAGGTTGTTGGCATTCTTCTCGCCAAAGACTTACTACCCTTTTTAATAAGTCAGGATCTAGAACAGTTTGAGATAAAAGAAGTTGCTCGGCCCGTACGACGTGTACCAGAGAGCAAACGCCTTGATCAGCTACTAAAAGACTTCCGTGATAATCGAGCACATATGGCAGTAGTGATTGATGAATACGGTGACATTGCCGGATTAGTAACGATTGAAGACGTTCTAGAACAAATTGTCGGAGAGATCGAAGATGAACACGATCATGAGGAGGATCTCAATATTCGTCACCAAGCCAATGGCGCTAGCCTTGTCAAAGCAATGACCGAGATTCAGGACTTCAATGAGGAGTTCGGAACGAATTTCTCAGGCGATGAGTTTGATACGATCGGTGGTCTCATTACACACACTTTCGGTCATCTGCCCACGCGTGGCGAAAGGACAACTCTTGGCCGTCTAGATTTCATCATTTTAAACGCAGACAGTAGACGAATCCGTCTTCTTGAAGTTCGTCCGCATGGATCCAGCGGATCCGTTTAAATACATTTTAGCGCTCGTTGCCGGCGCCCTAGGCACTCTTGCGTTCGCCCCCTTTAATCTCTGGTGGTGCGGAAGTGTAAGCATCGCGATCTGGATGTGGCTATCTATAAAGTACTCAGGGTTTTATGTCGGATTTATTTATGGACTGGGTCTTTTTGGATCTGGGGTCTCCTGGATTTCAATCAGTATGACAGAATATGGGAGTGCGTCAGTCCCACTTGCGCTAGCCATGACAGCTATCTTCGTGGCTGGTCTAGCTATCTTCCCTGGGATTGCTTCTTTGGGGTACACCAAGTGGTATAAACGTTGGTCAACAACACTTGGTCGCGTGTGCTTACTCACCTCATGTTGGGTAACTATGGAAGCCCTTCGGAGTTGGTTTTTGACCGGTTTTCCATGGCTGCTGCTCGGCTATAGCGCAATCGAAGCACCTTTCGAAGGATATCTGTCATGGGTGGGGGCGTTCGGCACAACTGCCCTTATCTGTCTTACTAGCGGGGGTCTTTTAGCAAGTCTGATGGATCGGAAGATCAAGCCAATGTTATTACCTATGATCATCTTGGCCGGAGGCTTGGGACTTAATAAACAATTTATTCCAGATGAAAATACCAAGAACATTGCGCATGTCACACTATGGCAACCAGTCATTCCGCAAGCACTCAAATGGAGAGCTGAATTTCAAAATCAGATTGTTGAAGGTCACATCTCACAGGGCCTTCCACTAGATACTGATGTAATCATTTGGCCGGAGACAGGAATGCCGATGACTGAATCACGTCTGTATTCGACGCTTCCCGATCTCGAGTCACAACTTCTGTCAAAAAAGCAGACATTGATTACTGGTATTCTTGGTCAACACGATAACAGATATACGAACCGCCTGATCACCATGGGTGTAGGAACCGGAACTTATGATAAAAGTAGATTAGTACCCTTTGGCGAATACGTGCCTATGGAGTCGATTTTTAGAGGACTCATCGCTTTTTTTGATCTACCGATGTCCACGATTATTGCAGGTAATCGGAAACAAATTCTTTCCCATGGTCATCTAAAATTTGCACCGCTTATTTGCTATGAAATCGCCTTTACAGGCCAAACACGTGATATGGCGAGATTCGCCAATATTATTCTAACCGTATCAAACGATACATGGTTCGGGGATTCAATTGGACCATATCAACACCTTCAAATTGCCCAAATTCGAGCGCGTGAGCTTGGAAAACCAGTGGTTAGAGCCACCAATGACGGAGTAACAGCGTTTATAAATGCGCGTGGCAGGATTGAAAAAGAACTCCCGCGATTCAAGAAGGGTACACTAAGACACACCGTCACCCCTGCCACGACCATTACTCCGTACGCGCGAGCCGGTGAGGTACCCGTTGTAATTTTACTGTTGATTATTTTGACGCTGACGCGGCAAAAAGAGGCATTCATAGCTAGCTAGAACAGTTTTTTCTTTCAACGCCTTACAGTCGGAAGATCGAAGCGTTATTCTTTAGCCTTTATTCTAAGGATTGTCTAGAGCTAATGGAGCGCGAGTACCAACCTCAAATTATTGAACAGGAAATCCAAGAGTACTGGGAATCAAAAAAGATCTTCAAAACCACCGAGGATCACAACAAGCCAAAGTTCTACTGCCTTTGCATGTTCCCATATCCATCAGGGAAGCTACACATGGGTCATGTTCGAAATTATACGATCGGGGATGTGATCAGCCGCTTCATGACGATGAAAGGTTATAACGTGCTGCAGCCCATGGGCTGGGATGCGTTTGGCATGCCTGCCGAAAACGCAGCAATCAAAAATCAACTGCCTCCTGCCACGTGGACTTACGACAACATCAGTCACATGCGTAGACAACTGAAACGTCTCGGATTTGGATATGATTGGGATCGTGAGCTCGCCACTTGTGCCCCAAATTATTATCGCTGGGAGCAATGGCTCTTCACGCGCATGGTTGACAAAGGTTTAGCATATCGTAAAAAAGCGCGCGTGAATTGGGATCCAGTAGATCGGACAGTCCTTGCGAATGAACAAGTAGTCGATGGTCGTGGCTGGCGATCTGGCGCGCTTGTTGAAAAACGCAACATTGATCAGTGGTTCATTCGTATCACTGATTACGCTGATGAATTATTGGATGATCTAAATTCAGTTGACTGGCCAGAACAAGTTAAAACTATGCAGAAGAATTGGATTGGCCGAAGTCAAGGAGTGGAATTCAGTTTTGAGCGGCAAGGAACTCAAGATCGACTCGAGGTCTATACAACACGCCCCGACACTATCATGGGGATTACCTATGTAGCCGTTGCTGCTCAGCACCCGATCGCAATGAAAGCTGCAGAAACGAATCCAGATATAGATGCTTTCATTCAGGACTGTGCGCAAATGTCGGTAGTTGAGGCAGATCTCGCGCAAGCACCAAAAAAAGGCATGGCCACCGGTGAATATGTTATCCATCCATTCACTGGTGAAGAAATTCCAATTTGGATTGCAAATTTCGTATTAATGGATTACGGCTCAGGAGCGGTTATGGCGGTTCCGGGACACGATCAGCGCGACTGGGAATTTGCGACACAGTACAACCTACCTATCAGACCAGTCATCCGGCCACGCGAAGATGATCCAGATTACGACATCAGTAAACAAGCATGGTGTGAAAAAACAGGAGTCACTATCAATTCTGGACAATTTGACGGTCTTACTTTTGAGCAAGCTTTCGAAGCAGTCTCCAGAAATATCAAAGATAAGCGTATCGGACGGGTAACAACCAAGTATCGGCTGCGGGACTGGGGCGTCGGTCGCCAACGCTATTGGGGATGTCCAATTCCTGTAATTCATACTGATGAGGGCTTAAAGACTGTTCGTGACGAGGACCTCCCGGTCACTCTACCCGAAGATATAGTGGTCGATGGATCAGGAAGCCCATTGGTTGGTCACAGCGATTTCGCTAACACCGTGGATCCTGACACAGGCCGCCCAGCAAAACGTGAAACCGATACATTCGATACCTTTATGGAATCAAGCTGGTACTACGCCCGATTCGCGAGCGCATTTTCAAATGATGCGATGCTAGATCAAAACGCGAACTACTGGCTGCCTGTAGATCTATACATCGGTGGTATTGAACACGCTATTCTTCACCTCCTCTATGCACGTTTCTTTCATAAAGTCCTGCGCGATTTGGATTTAGTTATCAGTAACGAGCCATTCAAGAAGCTACTAACCCAAGGTATGGTGCTAAAAGATGGATCAAAAATGTCAAAATCAAAAGGGAATACCGTTGATCCACAGGAACTGATAGATCAATACGGTGCAGATACTGTTCGATTGTTCATAATGTTTGCGGCACCACCAGAATTATCGCTTGAGTGGTCCGATGATGGAGTCGCTGGCGCTCATCGATTCCTAAAACGATTACATATATTGGTGACAGAACATGTTGATCAGGGTAATCACTCAACCTCTGATATGCCTGAGCTGCATGAACTGTCTGGTCCTGCCCGCGATCTGTATAGAAAACTCCACGAGACAATTTCTAAGGTTACTGATGATATTGGTCGCAGATATCACTTCAACACGGCGATTGCCGCAGTAATGGAGTTAACAAATAGCGCGACGAAATTCAAAGCGGCAACCGAGTCGGATTGGCTGGTGCTCTCAGAAGTTATCGAGACACTCGTCATTTTATTGTCGCCAATCACGCCACATATTTCAGAGCACCTCTGGTCGAGGCTCGGCAACGGCAATTCGCTCGTTAGTATGAATTGGCCGACCGTTCGTGAAGATGCATTGACTCGGGACACAGTTACCCTGGCGGTGCAAGTTAATGGCAAGCTTCGCGGGCGAATTCAAGTAGCTGCAGATACGGACGAACAAATGTTGGTGAAGATAGCGCGCGAGGAGCCGGGCGTCGCGCGATTCCTCGAGGGTATGATCGAAAAAAAAATCATCGTTGTCCCGAAAAAAATTGTCAACTTGGTGGTGGTACCAAAATGATGAACAGACGCGGTTTTTTAGCGCTGTTTGTACTTGGGGTTCTTGCTGGGTGTGGTTTTCAACTGCGCGACACAGAGGATTCTATGGGTCAACTTCCGAAGGATCTACGCATTGAAGCGACAGATCCTTACTCCCCTATCGTTCAAAAAATTACGCGAAAACTCTCGCGCCAAGGAGTACGGATTATCTCAGCTAACTCAGCTCCTACCTTAAAGTTAACTCTGCCAAAAGTCTCTGAACGGGTATTGGGGCCGATCTCTGATACCGAAGATCAAACCGAACTAGCACTTGAGATGACGTATAGTTTGTTAGGTCAGGATCTTATTAATCTGGTGACCGAAACTAAAGTCCGTGTAAATCTCATATATATAGCTAGTAGTGCTACCACATCAGCTGAGAACCAGAGTGTCGCCCAACTAAGACGAAGTCTTGAAGAAGATTTGGCCCTGCAAGTAGTGTCTTCAATTCGAATAAGTTACAAACAGGCAGTTAAACAAACTAAAAAATCGAAGACCAACTGACTGATGACCATCAAAGCATCTCAATTCGATCAAAGCCAGTGGAATACCTTTATTCCACCTGTGGCGGCACTTCTCGGTAACGAGGTATTCTTCATTAATCGCATTGGAGATCTATGGAGAAAGTCGGGTAAAAATCAGGGATTTTCTGAGCGTTTGGTCCTCGATCAATCGGAGTCCGGCATTGCCAATCGCGTCCTCAGTGAACTCGAAACATTATCTCTCTTTGCAGACCAAACACTAGTTGAGTTGCGATTGAGTAAGACCACACTTGATCAGTCTTTGAGAGCAGTACTCGAACAATGGATCCAAGACTCACCAAATGAGAAACGTCTTTTAATCAGTGGTCCAAAGCTTGGAAAAAGCGAATCCACAACCGCCTGGTATAAACTGCTGGAGACATCGAACACTTTGATTGAAGCAAACCCTATACCACCGCATCAGTTTGCCAAATGGCTGAATTCTGAGCTGTCCATGCACAAAATTGAGTTGGATTCATCCGCTAAAATAGCTGTTCAGGAGCATACACAGGGTAATTTGTTAGCAGCTGGGCAGGTGATTGAGCGTCTCAAACTGATCGAATTTGACCTCATCGATGGCTCGTCACTTCCACTGGAAAAAGTGCTTGAGGTTGTCACACAAAGCGCAAGGCACACTGTTTACGATCTCATAGACTTCGCACTGAAGGAGGATCTAGCTGGTCTCAATCGAACCACAGACCTGCTTAAAGCTGAGGGTGTTGAGTCAAAGACGGCTCTCTGGGCAATATCTAGGGAGCTGGATATCCTTCTGCAGGTCAGGTACCGCATAGACCAGGGACAATCCGCACATCAAGCCCTTAGTTCGCTTAGAGTGTGGCGCTCACGAGAGAGGTTAGTTCGTGGAGCAGTCAATCGACTCAGTCTCATTCAATTGAGAAGGTTATTGGCCCTCTGTCATGACATCGATAGGAACATAAAAGGAGCAACACGAGAACCTGCATGGGCCATGATTAAGGATCTTTTATTGGGGATTGCCGGTCACCCGATGACTCGCTAGAGCCAATAATTCCTGTTTTAGATACCCACACAAATCCTTTGCTATCTCATCCAGTCGCGCTTCGCCAATAAGATCTGAAATTTGCAGAACCTCTAACCCCGGGCACCCGCAGGGATTAATTCGAGAGAATGGCTCTAGATCCATGTTAACGTTAACTGCAATACCGTGAAATGAAACACCGTGACGAATTCGAAGCCCTAAACTCGCAATCTTCTTCTCACCAACATAGACACCCGGCGCCTTAGAGCGAGCTTTCGCCGAAATTCCATGGATAGCCAAAAGTGATATCACCGTATTTTCAAGCAAACTGACAAGACAACGGATATTTAATCCAAAGTTTTTGAGGGGTATCAGAGCGTAAAGAATGATCTGGCCAGGACCATGATACGTCACCTGCCCACCGCGATCAGACTGCACCAATGGGATATCGCCCAGATCTAGTAAGTGCTCAATTTTACCCGCTTGACCCTGCGTGAATACCCTATAATGTTGCACGCACCAAATCTCGGCCCGCTCACCACCTTTAAGAGTTTCTATCCGATCTTTCATCGCCCGGTGCGTTCTTGCATAAGTTTCCAGCCCTCGGTCGATAATAATGACTTCGGCCATCAGAGAACCATGTGCACTCGACCAGTGGATTTCAAATCCTCGTGCAATTGCTTTAATTGAATTTCGCTTTCGGCCTTAATTGAAAATCGAAAACTTTGATACTTCCCATTCTTACTCGCTATAACCCGCAACCCTTTTTTATCGTAACCCTTACAATGGCGTTTCACGATCTCTTCGAGGACAGATACAAAGCCATCACAGGTATCTGCGATGACAGACATATGGTAACCATCACATGGAAATTCGATGGTTGGCTTGCCCGACTGGCGCTCATCATTCATAGCATCGCAACCTCTCATCATAGGCGTGCTGTAAAGCCAAAAATGTCGAGGTCAACTCACCATTTCCCACGCAACCACCAGGATTGAGCGAAACGATAGGCATCAAGCCTCTGGTTGAACTTGATAGAAAAATACCGTCTGCCTCTGGGAGGGAATCTACCCGGATATTATCCTCCAACACTGATATTCCGAGCAGCTGCGCAATTTCGATCACGAGATGCCTCGTAATTCCGGGCAAAATCAGATCGCTCAACGGTGGGGTTACAACCTTTTGTCCTCGAATCACGAATACATTTGATGTGGAAGCCTCTGTTACATATTCGCCACGGTATAAAATAGCTTCCTGTGCAGCAGAATCACGAGCTTCTTGCATTAGTAAGACATTACCAAGTAGAGCAACCGACTTGATGTGGTTCTTACGCCAGCGGATATCAGGTCTTACAATTGCTTGAGAAGCGAACTGAGGAATAGCTTCAAATTCGCTAATTGTAATGAAAATTGTTGGCGATACGATAGTTGGAAAGGCGTGCTCTCTAACGTCTGCAGTGCCGCGGGTAACTTGTACGTAAATTTTCGCGGTAGAGAAACCGACTTTTTTCGTCAGCCGTTCAACGTCAGTAAACACCTGCTCAATTGACGTCTCGAGACCGATTGAATCGAGGCTTGATCGCAATCGCTGAGCGTGAAGCGACTTCGCTCGAATTCTTCCGTCAACCTGTGCCATGACTTCGTAAACACCGTCACCAAACAAGAAGCCTCGATCCATCGGAGAAATACGCGCTTTGTTTAGCGGCATTAGGACTCCGTTGAGGCAACACCAATTCATGCAAAAAGTCTCAACACGCGGTCCACCAAGCGTTTGAAAATTCCACCTTCTGGAACGGCGTTTGCAACAGCGACAGGTGATTCCGCAAGTATGCGCTCCCCAAGCATTATTTTGACAGTTCCCACTGCAGCGCCCGATTCTAACGGAGCATCAAGACTGTCTGGAGCGTCAAGGATTGCCTGAATCGATGGCTCGCGACCAAGAGGCAACGTCACATATAAGTCTTGCGTTGGAGCAAGATCAACGGACTCAACTTCACCAAACCATACTTTACGAGTGCTTTCAGGTAGCGGCTGACCCGCTTTAAATAAAGTCTGTCCGCTAAAATATCTAAATCCGTATTGCAGTAATTTAGTCGTCTCCTGCTCACGAGCCTTTTCAGTCGCCGCTCCCATGACCACAGAAATTAAACGAAAACCTTCTCGCTTTGCGCTAGCAACCAAACAATAGCCTGCCTCTTCGGTATGACCTGTTTTTAGGCCGTCCACGCCAAGCTCACGGAATAAAAGATTATTTCTGTTAGGTTGCTTAATACCGTTGTAGGTAAAGTTCTTTTCACTGTAGATCGCATAAGTCTCCGGGAAGTCACGAATAGTCCGAGCGGCAAGGATTCCAAGGTCTTTGGCAGTTGTATGATGCCCTTCTTGGGGCAGGCCTGTGGAATTTTTAAATTGTGTATTGGTCATCCCAATGCTTACAGCTGTTTGATTCATAACATCAGCAAAAACATCCTCAGAGCCCGCAATATATTCTGCTACAGCAACACTTGCATCATTACCCGACTGAATGATGATTCCTCGCAAAAGATCCTCCAACCGAACTTTCGTCCCTTCACGAATAAACATACGCGATCCGCCAGTTTTCCATGCTTTGACACTAATAGGCACTTTATCCGAAAAACCAGCTCGACCCTCTGCGATTTCACGTTCCGCGATATAGGCTGTCATCATTTTAGTCAATGATGCTGGCGGGAGTGGCTGATCAGCATTATGCTCCACCAATACTTCACCATTGGTGGCATCTATTAGGAGATACCCAGATGCCTTTAGTTCGGGCGCAGCCGGTATTGGTGGACCATTCCCTAACACTTCTGTTAATGGAACATTGGCTCCAGCAGTCAGACTAAATACAGATATCAGAGCTATCCAAAAGAGACGCACTAAACTCACCTCGCATTGCTTTTTACTTCATGATCGATTTTTGCGGTGACCAACCCAGCATCACCAGTTTTTCATAAATCGCGCGTTCGATACTTAAGTCAAGTTTTGGTAATACCTGCACCCTGAACAATCCGAAACCATTTGACGCTACGCGCACGCTCGCTTGTTCTTTTGGGATTGCACTACGGATTTGACTAGCCAGTTTTTGGGCCTGCTCTTCCGTCGACACAGCTGTTACCTGAAAGACAGATTGGGGTACTTCAGCTAGGGGGTTTGCAATTAGAGAAGGATTAGCAGTTGGAATCTTCAAAACTTCATAACTGACCTCTACGGTGCCGTTCTCTGAGAACCCAAGCCGTTCGGCTGCTGCCCAAGATAGATCAAGGACTCTTCCCTCTTTGAAAGGACCTCGATCATTAACGCGGACCACCAAAGATTTATCATTTTCAAGATTAGTTACGCGTATCCAAGCCGGAATCGGTATTGTTTTGTGGGCCGCAGTAAACTGAAACATATCGAACGGTTCGCCCGATGATGTAAGCCGGCCGTGGAACTTACGACCATACCAGCTCGCAATCCCAGTCTCCTCGAATCCAAGTTTGACCGGCTTAACCTTATATGTAACACCGTCGACAAGATAGCTTTCAGGGTTACCATACCGAGACAGGGGTTCTGGCTTTGCTTCGGGTTCAGGCAATGTGGCAACGTTGACCGAGCTTATCAAAGGCGGGCCGTCTGGAACCTCTTGAATCAATCCTTTCGTTTCAGATGTTTCATAACTCCCTAACCAATCCTTAAAATTGGAGCAACCGGCTAAAAAACCTAACCCAAGTACGAATAGCGTTCGACTCACAGTGCCAGTTCCTTGGCGATCTCCTGAGATAATTGATGCACTGCCATAGCGTATAGCGGAGATCGGTTATATCGAGTGATGACATAAAAATTTTTTGTGACAGCCCAGAACTCATCGCCTTTAGTACCATGCAAACCGAGCAAATCGAGCGGGAGTTGAGCCCATGCGTCCGGAATCCCTTGTACACCTTTTGCCATCAATTCAGAGCCTGTTTCTTTAATGACGATGGCAGATTCCATTTTCTCAACATTAGAAGCCGCACTAGAAACAACGCTCGCAACTCCATAAGTATTATCCCAACCGTGCCTCATAAGATAATTCGCGACCGAACCGATCGCATCGACTGGGTTATTGATCAAATCGCGGCGACCATCATTATCAAAATCTATCGCGTAAGCCAAATAACTAGACGGAATAAACTGGCCGAATCCCATAGCCCCAGCATAAGAACCTTTCAAGTCAGTCACACTTAAATTCTCTTCCTTGGCAAGAAGAAACAGCGACTCTAACTCACCCAAAAAGAATTTAGATCGTTTTGGATAATCCAATCCTAGAGTCGCTAATGCATCAAGGGCCCGAAACCCCCCTTTGTTCCTGCCGAAGTAAGTCTCAACGCCAATAATCGCCAGAATCACTTCTACTGGAACACCCAACTCCAGCTCTGCCCGCGCAAGAGTTTTTTCGTGCTTCCGATAAAAGCTTTTTGCCGCCAGTACCCTCGGCCGCTTCAGAAAGATAGCACGATAATCCATCCACTTTTTTCTTTCTGCTGGGCGATTCATGGCGTTTATGACGGTATCCAGTCGCTTCGCTTCCGACATCAATGTCAGTATCGTATTGGCATCCAGCCCCTTAGCTACTAAACGCGCAACCATCGCCTTCACCTCAGAGCGTTCAGCATAATTGGGGTTTGCAAACGAGAGAGATGGTCCAAGTAAAATAGCAACAATGATGATCGTCTGAACTATGTGCACTATGACTCCCCTGAAAGTACTCTGCTCGTCCTCTGCATTGACATAATTAAACCAAATCCAATTAATAATGAAACGACAGATGTGCCACCATAACTAATTAATGGTAAGGGAACACCTACCACTGGCAAAACTCCACTAACCATCCCCAAATTTACAAATACGTAAACAAAGAAGGTTAACGTTATTGAACCGGACAGAAGGCGGCCAAAATTACCGGTTGCTCGCATGGTCAAGGCAAGGCAGCGGCCCAGAATTGCGGCGTACAAAATCAAAAGCACACTTATCCCCAAGAACCCCATTTCCTCACCAATGACAGCGACAATAAAATCTGTATGAGACTCCGGTAGGAACTTAAGCTGCGCCTGCGTGCCAGCAGCATAACCTTTACCGAACAAACCGCCAGAACCAAGTGCTGTCATTGCCTGAATAGTGTTCCAACCCGCCCCAAGGGGATCGCTCTGAGGATCCAGAAGAGTCATCACCCGTGTTCTTTGATAATCACGCATTACCATCCAAAGTACCGGTAATGATGCAACCGCTAAGCCTCCCAGTATAGCTAAAAGTCGCCACGATATTCCGGCCAAAAAAATCACGAAAAAACCAGATCCTGCTATTATGATACTCGTCCCTAGATCAGGTTGCTTTGCGATCAATGTAACAGGTGCCGCTATAAGAACAGCAGCGATAATTAACTGAGACAGCCTCGGGGGAAGTTTTTGTCGTGTAAACCACCACGCAAGCATAGCCGGCAACGCCAATTTCACCAGCTCAGATGGCTGGAACCTAGGGAAACCTGGCAGATCCAACCATCGCTGTGCCCCTTTTACATCAACACCTATAAATAAAACAGCAACCAGTAAAAATGCAGACAACGCGAAAACGAATGGCGTAATGCGAACGACTACGTCTTGGCGCGCTTGCGATATAACAAGCATAATACCCAAGCCAGCTATTACGTGAGCGGCCTGTCGAAGAACAAGTGAAATATTTTGGCCAGACGCAGAGTAAAGCACGATCAGTCCATACAACGCAGTGATTACAACAACCAATGTTAAAAAAGGATCGACCCCATAGCGTTGCGAGAATCGTTTTGGTCGGAAAGACTCGATATGCCCGATTTCAGTTGCCGCTAGCATTTTTATATCCTAGTACTTGATTGTTTATGCGGGCAACGTATGAGGGGTCGGGAGGAATGGATCCTTCATTTCGCCTGAGTAGCCAATAATCAAAGATTTGTCGTGCTACCGGCGCTGCCATCGTGCCGCCTGAACCACCATTTTCGATAATTAAAGCGATAACGATGCTCGGAGCATGCGCTGGAGCAAATCCAACGAATAAGGCGTGATCACGTAAACGTTCATCAATTTCAGACGCCTCGTACTCTTCCTCCTGTCCGATGCTAAAAATCTGTACCGTCCCTGTCTTACCCGCGATTCGATAATTGAGACCTTTCCCGGCACCCCTAGCGGTTCCATTCTCGTTATGGAGTACACCCTCCATAGCATCAATCATACGTTCCCAATCTACCGGCTCACCAATTGGCACAGGCGCCCCGGCATCTAAGTCCTCAAGTACAGAAAAATGTGGATCGATGAAATTTCCACGACGCGCCACCGCAGTGGTTGCAGCTGCTAACTGAAGAGGGGTGGTCACCCAAAACCCCTGACCAATACCAGAAATTACAGTTTCCCCTTGATACCAAGATTGATCTCTCACCGCACGTTTCCAAGCACGGCTAGGCAGGATTCCCGGTGAGTCGTCTCGAACGTCACGACCTTGACGGCGGCCAAAACCGAACCATTTCATCCCTTCTGACATCTGATCGATGCCTAGCTTGTTCGCCATATAGTAAAAGTAGGTATCGACTGACTCAATGATTGCTTTGTCCATAGTGACAATGCCGTGGCCCCATTCTTTCCAATCCCGATATTTGTGGTCATTTCCCGGTAACTGAAAAAACCCTCGAGAAAAATATTCTGTTTTCCAACTCACCGCACCGTAGTGCAATCCAACCAGACCAAGCATTGGTTTAATCGTTGATCCTGGCGGATATTGGCCACGTAATGCTCGGTTAAATAACGGAGTATCGCGGTTCGATTGAAGAGCCTTGTATTCAGCCTGGCTAATCCCACCGATAAATGAGTTTGCGTCATAGGTCGGGGTGCTCGCGAGCCCCAAAATACCCCCATTCAGCGGATCAATCGCAACAATAGCGCCCCGGTTATTTCCGAGCACCTCATATAATTTTGCGGTTAAACCAATGTCTAAATGTAACGGAATATTAGAACCAGGTTTAGGATCCTCGCGTTCAACA
>PBZM01000002.1 GCA_002731015.1 Gammaproteobacteria bacterium | reverse complement strand
GAAAGCGAGGCGCTGCTGATCGCACAGGCCTTTGTCGATGCAGGGGCTGACATCATCAACGTCTCAACCGGACAAACTAGCCATGCCGCTCAACCTCAGCCAGGCCGAATGTTTCAGACGCCGCTGTCAGACATTATTCGTAACGACGGCAAAATACCAACCATCGCTGTTGGGAACATTTACGAGACCGACCACGTGAACAGCATTATTGCGGCAGGTCGAGCAGATTTGGTTTGTCTGGCGCGCCCGCATCTTGCTGACCCGAACTGGACACTACACGCAGCAGCAGAACTCGGTTATCAAGGACCAGGCGCGGTCGAGCAGCACCAATACTTTTTAGGCTACCGGCAAGCCTACACCTTGGCCGAACGGGAGCGCGAGACAGCTTCGTGAGTAGGCACGCGTTGGTTACGGGCGCAGGCTCAGGCATCGGCGAGGCAATCAGCCGCCAGTTGCACGCTGAGGGATACCGGATCACGCTCGTCGGGCGACGCCACGAGCCGCTAGCCGCACTGTCGGCGTCGCTAGGTGAAAATAGCCACGCTGTCACGGGGGACGTCACGGACAGGGTCGGCATAGCGTCCGCGTTTGGTGCCGCCAAAGAAAACTTCGGCGATGTTGAAATTCTGGTGAACTCTGCTGGCATGGCGCCAACGGCACCCTTTCATCGGTTGGATTTCACTGACTGGCAACGCACTATGGACGTCAACGTCAACGGCGTGTTCCACTGCATGCAGATCGCGCTCGACGCCATGCTGCGCGCAAGTTGGGGCCGCGTCATCAATATCGCCAGCGTAGCATCATTGCAGGGATTTCCTTACGTCAGCGGCTACTGCGCGTCGAAACACGCTGTTCTCGGCCTCACGCGTGCAGTGGCTCTTGAGGTAGCAACCCAAGGTGTCACCGTCAACGCGATCTGCCCTGGCTACGTCGATACCGGTATCGTGCGAACAGCGATTGCAAATATCGTTAGCAAGACGGGTCGGACTGAAGAAGACGCCATGCAGCACTTCACGGAAAGCAATCCACAAGGGCGCCTGATTGAAGCATCAGAAGTCGCCAGCGCTGTGAGCTGGTTGTGCAGTGATGGGGCTGCCAGCGTCACAGGGCAAGCGGTCGCGATTGACGGTGGCGGTACCGCCTGACACAGGGAACACAAACATGCAGACAACATCATTCTCCGGCTACGAAGCAAAGCATTTTCTGTGGGAGTGCGCAGGCCGCGTTGCCACCATCACACTAAATCGACCCGAGCGCAAAAACCCGCTGACCTTCGATTCCTATGCAGAACTGAGAGACTTGTTCCGTAATCTGGCATATGCCTCCGACGTCGATGTTGTTGTCATCACTGGGGCAGGCGGTAATTTCTGCTCCGGAGGCGATGTGCGCGAAATCATCGGGCCTTTGACCGAGATGAATATGAAAGATTTGTTGGCTTTCACACGGATGACAGGCGACCTTGTCAAAGCCATGCGAGCCTGCCGACAACCGGTGATCAGTGCCGTAGAGGGTATTTGTGCCGGAGCGGGCGCCATCATCGCGATGGCCAGCGATCTGCGCTATGCGAGTGAGAGCGCAAAGGTGGCATTCCTATTTAACCGTGTTGGCCTCGCGGGCTGTGATATGGGCGCCTGTTCCATCCTGCCTCGCATCATCGGCCAGGGGCGCGCGAGCGAACTCCTCTACTTCGGTCGCTCAATGAGTGGCGAAGAGGGCGAGCGCTGGGGATTCTTCAACGGCTTGAGCGTAACACCGTCTGAGGACGCAATGGCAGCCGCTATGCGCATCGCCAATGGTCCTACCTTTGCCAATGGCGTTACGAAAACCCAATTGCACCAGCAGTGGAATATGTCAGTAGATCAGGCCATTGAGTGCGAGGCGCAGGCGCAGGCCATCTGCATGCAGACTGAAGATTTCGGGCGCGCCTACAACGCATTTGTTGAAAAACAGCAGCCCGTGTTTGAGGGAGACTAACGCGATGGTAATTCGTCGGGAGGAAACAGCATGAGCGACGAGAGCTTTCTACAGTGGCCCTTTTTTAACGACGAGCACCAAGCGCTCGCAGCGCGCCTTGATGAGTGGGCGAGCCGCCACCTACCAATGCTCACCGCGGACGAGCACCATGATTTGGATGGCACCTGCAAAGCCATCGTCAAGGCACTGGGTGAGGCGGGCTTCGCAAGCTATGCTGTTCCCGCCAGTGCAGGCGGGCATCATGAAAAGTTGGATGTCAGGAGTCTCTGCCTCATCCGGGAAACGCTGGCGCGTCATAACGCGCTTGCTGACTTTGCCTTCGCAATGCAAGGACTAGGTAGCGGCCCCATTTCGCTTTTTGGCAGTGAAGCACAGCAAGCGGCCTACCTGAATGCTGTCGCCGCCGGCGACAAAATAGCCGCCTTCTCACTGTCTGAGCCCGAGGCGGGTTCGGATGTCGCAGCAATCAGCTGCAGCGCGCGGCGTGACGGAGACGAATGGGTTTTGAGCGGCACTAAAACGTGGATATCTAATGCCGGTATTGCGGACTTTTACACTGTGTTTGCGCGCACCGACGACACGGGCGGTGCCAAAGGTATTAGTTGCTTCATCGTCGAGGCCGGCACTCCCGGTTTCGAGGTGACGGAACGTATTGATCTGGTCGCCCCGCATCCGCTTGGCACGCTGACTTTCGACGAATGCCGGATAGCCAATTCACAGCGAGTTGGGGAGGAAGGCAAAGGATTTGGTATCGCGATGGCAACGCTAGATGTATTTCGGTCCACCGTGGCTGCCGCGGCACTCGGCATGGCGCGACGGGCGCTGGATGAGACGCTCGACTACACCGCGGAGCGCAACATCTTCGGTGGCAAGCTGGGAGATTTACAACTCGTTCAGGCTAAAATTGGCGAGATGGCTTTGGGCGTCGACAGTAGTGCGCTACTGGTTTACCGCGCGGCTTGGACCAAGGACTGCGCTGCGGAACGCGTCACCCGCGAGGCGGCAATGGCCAAATACCATGCCACGGAGACGGCTCAACAGGTCATAGATGCAGCGGTGCAGTTGCATGGCGGAAAGGGCGTGACGAAGGGATACATTGTCGAAGCGCTTTATCGAGACATTCGCGCCCTGCGAATTTATGAAGGCGCCAGTGAGGTTCAAACTACTATCATTGCGAGACAAACAGTCGCGAATCACGCTTAGCGCAACGCGATAAAAATACCTGGGCACGACTTCGGGTTAGAATAATGACGCTATAGCATTGCAGAGCATCACTTTGACTACCTCATTCACTCCTAGCGGCCACTTGAACAGCGAACCGTTAACCCTTGATAAAAATGCGATTGTCGCCTTCGCGTCGCGCTTTGATCCCCAGCCCTATCATTTGGACTCTGAGGCAGCCGAGCAATCCATATTTGGTGGCCTGTGCGCCAGCGGGTGGCACATTGCCGCCTTGGCAACGCGACTAGTGAGCGAGACCTTGCTGCAGAATGGACACCCGTTCGTAGAAATGATCTCAGTCAGTCAGCTGAGGTGGAGTCAACCCATTTTTGTGAACGAGCAGATCAGCGTTCGCATTGCGCTAGACGCGTCGCTCTCTGAGAGCCCGATACCGGGCACGCGTGCTCAGAGCCTGCAGGTCGATGTCTGCAATGGTGAGGGAGCAGAGGTGGCAAAGATGTCCGCAACCGTCGCAATTTCTGCCGAATCTGTACTGGAGGCGCGGCCATGAGCACGCTCTTCCTCAGAGATCGATGGTTTGAAGATCTGCCGGTTGGCGAGTTCCATGTATTTGGTTCGCACACATTCAGCGAGCTTGAAATCGTCGAGTTCGCGGAGGCCTTCGATCCCAGACCCCAGTCGACCGACCCTGTGCAGGCGCGTCGCAACCACCGGCAAGGCCTCGTCGCCAGTCCGTGGCTCATAACGGCTAAGTGGATGCGTAAGATGGTCGATTACATGGAGGTTTACGCCCACGGCGTCAACGACGGCCGCCGGAACGGCGCGGGCGTTGCCATTAATAATTTGGAATGGCTGGAGCCGGTCCGGCCCGGACATACGGTGACCTACACCTACGAAATCATCGCCAAGCCTGACCGGGTGATCCGGGAAAAATGGGGCCTGATTCGATCACGTAACGAGGCATTTAATCAGTACAGCAACAAAGTTATGCAATTCGAGATCGATATTCTCGCTGAGCGGCGCCCCAACAGATCAAACGATATCTAGCATTAGCAGACTGCCAATTACTGCAGCCAGAAAGAGCGTCTCTCCCCCCAGCAACGCAATCGGTCGCCAGCCAATCGATGCCACCTCGCGCAGCGAGGTCCTAACGCCCAAAGCCGTCACAGCCAACAACAATAGCCCGGTGGCAAGTTGAGACATCCACTGAGTCAGCGCACCAGGCAACGACACCGTATTGTTTAGCAGGAACAACGCGATGAAACCCAGCAAGAACAGTGGGAGGGAGGGAGGCGCCGACCGGGCATCATCTTGCGTTTGAGCGGTCAAGCGACATAAAAACGCGATGCCCATCACAAGCGGTACCAGCATAGCCACTCGCAACAACTTCACGAAGGTGGCCAGGTCACCGGTTTCGGATGACACGCTGTAACCCGCCCCCACCACCTGGGCGACGTCATGAATGGTCGCGCCGATGAAAAAGCCCATGTCTGTCGAAGTGAAATGGAGCAAGTCACCGAAAATAGGATACAACACCATTGCGACCGTGCTGAAAGCAGTCACTCCGATCACCGTAAACAGGGTTTGTTGTTGCTTTGCTTCTGACTCAGGAAGCGCTGCACTGATCGCCATCGCGGCCGAGGCACCACAAATGCCCACCGCACCGCCGGTAAGCAAGCCCAGGTCCCGATCGCAGCCGAGGGCTTGTGACCAGATAACCCCAAAAAACAGGGTCATAACCACTGCAACACAAACTGCGGAGACCGCAGGCCAACCGAGAATCGCGACATCACCGACGGATAACCTGAGCCCCAGCAGGGCCACTCCAAATCGGAGGCAAGGCCCAGAAGCCCAAAGTAATCCGCTCGTAAAGCGATCAGATTCACTGAGAAAATGGCACGACAGACCGAGCAACAGCCCCATCAACATCGCTGGCGCGCCGTATCGATAGGCTATAGCATAGGCCGCCGCCGCAAGAGCGCCACTCAGTGCAGCGCCGGCCAAGATCTCCCACAGCTTAAATTTACTGGCCGATATCAAGCACGCTCCGGATCCGAAAGCATGATGTCGTCGATCTCAAACCTTGAGTCAGGCGTCATCGCAGCGAGGCGGAGAGACGCGATAGTGTTCGCATCACTCTCTGCCGACTGCTCAAGGTAATCCAGAATCTGCATCAGCCGCAATGTGGTTCGGTGCCGGGTCTCCCCATAACCTTTGACCATGCCACCCAGCGCCGCAATCGCCAGCGCTGTCTCGTGCGTCGTGGCGGACAAAACGGCAGCATACCATCTGTCGATCATATGCCACTCATGAGCGTAACCGAGGGTGGACCGCCGAAAGCGCCTGAGGCCTGCGAGACAGCGGAGGATTAATTGCATGCCGACACGATCTGTTCTCAACGTTCTGGGGCCAAGAAGTCGGCCTAACCATCCGCTCGCAGTCGCTGAGCCCAGCAAAGCTCTGCCCCATCTCTCGGGAAGCAAGGCAGCGACCTCCTCCACCCTCGGGTGAAAATACTCAGCTACGGTCACAGGCTGCTGAGGCGCGGCCTTCACCTCTGATCGAATCATGGCCTCCCTATCCGGTCGAACCTTGAGCTGCGCAACACGAGGTATGTCCTCAAACGCCATCCAGAGTGCAAGGTATCGCCCTGTTTCACGCGAGAGAGCATGACTCTCGAAATCTGAGTCGCAATCGATCACAGCCGAGAGACGACTCAACCATTCTTCTGCATATGCCTCATCCTGATAATCTATCAAGCGATTAATACTGTAATAAGCGGTCTCCTGAAGCGTCTCCGGGAGGTCAGCGATGCGAGGCAGCCATCGGTTCCCAAGAGCGTTAGTCGCAGGCGGCAGAGTGAAAGGTTCTGCTTTTGGGGGCTCATATTCTTCGACACCGCCGGGCTGGGCGCGACGAAAACTCTCGTCAAAGGCTGCGAGATTGGCATGCGAACTGCCCCCGGATGACAGCAGGTTGCGAAAGCAATGTTCTGCAAATGGCAGCGCCCCGCTCCCAGCGATCGCCCCCAGCAGTGCCGCCGATATGACAGTCCCTTGCCGCTGAACAATTTCGGACATATCAAAATGAATGAAGGTCCTGGCGTACCGCTCACCCATCTCAATGATCAGCTCTCTGTCTACTGACCCATCCCCCGTTGCACTTTTTTCCGTAATGCCGAAAACCCGATGGTCTGACGCAATCAACATGCTTCTGTCTGGAGAAATAAAGCCGCGGCTGATCATTCTTCCCGCCTCGGCGATTTCCGAGGCCACTGCTAAGTCGATATCTCCTTGTGCAGGAAAGAGTGACATCACAGGTGGCCGCTCACCATCTTGCCGAGGCATGAACTCGAGATAATAAATGGTAGCGCCTGTCCGCTGCGCTACCCCTGCAAGCGAAGTACTTTGACACCACCACCCGTTTTGCTCCGCCGCCGCAATGAGCCAGTTGGTCAGCACTCCGCCGCCCTCCCCTCCAAGTGCAGCGATCACCATATTGATGGTCGCGTCCTCTCGTGACATCAGAATTGGTGTTGTGCCATACGCTTCCGATCGCGCGCCCGCCACCATTCTCGCATCCGAGCACGAGTGGTATCGAGAAAACGATCCCACGCATTAGGGTTGTGAATCATCTCCACCCTCGAGAAAGAGGGGCACAGCACAGCAGAGTGCGCATTGGTGCCACAGACACCGCAACCAACACAGCTGTTGTCAACGTAGGACACTGGATCCGTGCGCAATGGATCGGGATTCTCGCGGATCGTCAAAGAGGGGCACCCAGATAGGCGGATGCAGCCATGATCACCCGTGCAGGTCTCTGGATCGATGTAAAAACGCGCCCGCTTCACCCGCCGACCCTCCGAGACCGCCTGTCGGATCAGTGGCTTGACCCGACGTTGGCGATTCAACATGCATTCGCCCTCCGCCACCACCACCTTTAGCCCTGGAACATTGGTCGTCAGGGCTGCACGCAGCGTCTCCTTCATGGCGGCGATATTGTAGGTACTTACCGTGCGGATCCACTTCACGCCGGCGCCGCGACAGGCATCCTCGATGTCCTGCCAGCTTTCACGTTTGGGTTGATTCGTATCCAGGGTCGTGGCGATCAGGTTGGGCTCTACCAGGGACGGGATGTCCTGCCCACCGGTTGCAGCCGAGTAGCCATTGTCGATGACAATCAACAGGCCATCATGCTCATTAAATACCGCACTGGTGACACCGCTGGTGAGACCGTTGTGCCAAAATCCACCGTCCCCCATGATGCTGATTGCCTTGTGCGGCAGCGCGTGGCGCATACCTGATGAACTGGCTAGAGACAGGCCGTAGCCCATGATAGTGTTGCCGAGGTTGAACGGTGCCGCAGTGGCGAAAGAGTGACAGCCAATATCAGATGAGATGTGAAAAGGACCCATCTCTTCCTGCAATTGCTTAATGGCAGAAAACAGTGGACGCTCGGGACATCCCGTACACAGGCCCGCGGGTCGAGGCGGCAACTCGCCCATCAGCCGGCTAATATCCTCATCTGACACTGGCGTCTCTGTACTCAGTACAGCATCAAGCGAGAGCTTCATGGGTATATCTTGTCGCGATGCCGCCTGAATAAATCGGGTAATACCCTCNAACATAACCTGCCCCGTGTACTCCCCTGCCATGGGCATAATGTCCTTGCCGTAAACACGGGTTTGCAAGTCCTGCCGACGCAAAACCGTCTGAATCCCCTGCTCGATGTACTCTGGCTGCCCCTCCTCCAGCACCAGCACCTGCTCTTTACCAGCGCAAAATTTAACCAGCTCATTCGGGATCAGCGGGTAAGCGACATTAAGACAGTAAATGGGGACATCGGTCTCGCCATAGACATCGGCCAGCCCTTGTCGCTGCAGGGCGCGAATGACCGTGTTGTATGAGCCTCCGCAGGTGATGATTCCAACCGAGTCATAGCGCCCGGGGAAAACCTCATTGAGCGCATTGTCCTCGACGAAGCGAATCGCCGCAGGTAGCCTCTCGGCAATCTTTTCACGCTCCTGCGCGTATACAAAAGGCGGCAAGATGATTTTCTCAGGCTCTCGATTTGGGGTGACTGGCGCCTCACTGTGGAATTCGGGGGCAACATTATCCCGAGCAACAAACTCGCCAGTCACATGACACCCGCGGATGCGCATCATGAAGAAGATTGGAGTGTTGGATGCCTCTGAGAGCTCAAAGCCCTTTTCAACCATATCAACGATACTAGTCAGGTTGGGTCGCGGGTCCAGGAGCCACATTTGCGCTTTCATAGCAAACGCATAACTTCGCTCCTGCATGATGCTTGATCCTTCGCCGTAGTCCTCACCAACAATCACCATAGCGCCGCCGGTCACCCCGGAAGAAGCTAGATTTGACAGCGCATCAGATGCGACGTTGGTACCCACAGTTGACTTCCAAGTCACGGCTCCACGCAGCGGGTAATTGATAGAGGCCGACAACATAGCTGCCGCGGTAGCCTCAGAACCGTTAGCTTCAAAGTGGACACCCAAGTCACCGAGGATATCCTGTGCATCGTTGAGCACATCCATTAGATGCGAGATGGGAGAACCCTGATAGCCGCCCACATAAGACACGCCAGACTGAAGGAGTGCTTTGGTGATGGCAAGAATCCCTTCACCCTTGAACACTTCGCCCTGCCCGGCGCAGAGCTTTTTGACCTCGTTAGTAAAAGAACGCTCAGCCAACGGAAGAGTCTCGGTTTAGCCCTGAGGTACCAGTGCGATCACTCGACACGGGCTGCCCGACCCCTGCTCAATTTTGAGTGGAGCCGCAATCAGGATAGAACCTGTTGTGGGAAGTTGATCAAGGTTGCGTAAACTTGCCAAACCACATTTATTGGCGCCGTGCATCAGGTTGTGACAGGGAAACATTGGATCCTGACTCGCCGCCTGGCCAGAATCTGTTCCGACGGTCTCAACCCCTACCCCAATAATATTTCTCTCTTGTGCCAAGAAGGCGACGGTCTCTGGATCCCAGCCAGGCGTGTGTCCCCCCGTCTCGTCCTTGTTCAGGTAAGCCTCCTTGGATTCTCTTTTAGACCAATCGGTGCGGTAGAGCACCCAAGCGCCATCAGGAATTCTGCCGTTCTTTGCTTCCCAGGATTTCACAAACTCTAGTGACATCAGAAAATCGGGGTTACTCGCTGCCTCAGCAACAGCATCAATAACCACTCCAGGCCCAATAAACCGCTCTGGTGGCAACGTGTCGGTTGCGTTATCCGGCAGGTCCTGGCCAGTGACCCAATGGATTGGTGCGTCAAAGTGCGTGCCTGTGTGTTCACCGCACTTGATGTTGTTCCAATACCACGCGGGCCCGCGATCATCGTAACGAGAGATTTCCTCCTTTGAAAAAGGCCAGGATTTCCCCCAACCAAACTCTTCGGGCAGCTCCAGAATAGGCGTCTCCGGCGAGAGGGTCACACTGAGGTCGATCACTTTAATCGAGCCGCTGACTAGTCCCACCGCTAAATCCATCAACACTGCACTTGTCATTCGTCTTCTCCTAATTTTGGCAAGACCCAAACCGTATCGAAAATGCGGCGACACTGCACAATTCTATTATATCGTGATGGTGAACATTTTAAGTATAAAATATAATGCAGATAACGTCATGACAAACCGGGAATTCGGCATGCACAAGACCTTGTTGCCTGAGGGTTGGACACGTCCAAAGGGTTACGCTAATGGTGTCATCGCTCAGGGCGATTCTATGATCTTTTGCGGAGGCCAGATTGGTTGGAACAAAGAGGAGCGTTTTGAACATCATGACTTCTTAGGGCAATTCCGACAGGCACTCGAAAACGTAGTTGAAATTTTGGGCAGTGCTGGAGCAGGCCCGGAGCACGTTACTCGCATGACTTGGTATGTCACCGACCGACAGCAGTATCTGGCAGACCTTGGCGCAGTAGGTCGCACCTATAAGGAGGTCATGGGTAAGCACTACCCAGCGATGTCGGTAGTGGAGGTCTCAGCCCTGATAGAAGACGAGGCTCTAGTTGAGATCGAAGCGACAGCAGTTAAGTAGCGTATCGCTCAATAATTCCCGCATTTTTGAGCCCAGACATTCATTAGTCATGCGGGCATACCCTCACAAAAGCGTGCGTCCTCATTCGAAGCACATCAACTTCTTGCTGATTCCACAAGCGCACACC
>PBZM01000001.1 GCA_002731015.1 Gammaproteobacteria bacterium | reverse complement strand
AAGGAAACGTTAAGTTTTGCGGCAAGTACCCGACCGACTGTCGTTTTGCCTGCTCCAGTCGGACCTATCAGTATTAGGGGAGAAGAAATATCTAACATGTATCCTCGATTAAAGCATGCATAGAAACTTAAAGTTTAACAGCTCTTGTTCCACAGCTCGATGAAGCACTTGTGCGAAAAATCTACGATTTCGAACACTTAACTTAATCTCCGGATTGTGTGACTGGCGTAACCTCTGATCCGAATTGTGTGACCGGATACGATTTCGTTGACTACGGAAAATCAAAAATTAATTTGATATTATCACATCGATATTAGGCCCTAAATTTAGGTACACTCCGGGAGTATGTTAAACTTGGAAGTCTCGTGATCGGGCCCGCGCGCATTTTTATCAGCCTTGGATTGACCACAGCCATTCTAACAACGGCTGCGGTAATTGGCGGCTACATTTACTTAAAGCCCGGTTTACCTGATGTTGAGTCACTCCGTACAGTAAAGCTACAAACACCTCTACAAATATTTACAGCCGACAAACAACTTATCGCGCAGTTTGGTGAAAAACATCGAGACCCAGTCAGTATCAATGAAGTCCCGCTCGTTCTTATTCGCGCATTCCTAGCGGCTGAAGATGATAATTTCAGAGATCATGTCGGTATTGATCCCTTTGGCTTAGCTCGTGCGGCTTGGCAGCTAGTGTCTAGCGGCCAAATCCAAACGGGCGGCTCTACGATTACAATGCAGGTAGCCAAAAACTATTTTTTAACCCACGAACGCACTTTCGCCCGCAAATTTCGTGAAATTCTGCTCGCTCTCGAAATTGAGAAAACACTTACCAAGGACGAAATTCTCGAACTTTATTTTAATGTGATTTTTCTTGGTCATCGGGCATATGGCGTAAATGCTGCAGCACAGATTTATTACGGGAAAAATCTCGACGAATTAACACTAGCAGAATCGGCAATGATTGCGGGATTGCCAAAAGCGCCTTCAAAATACAATCCCATCGCAAATCCAGAACGAGCTAAGGAACGTCGTGACTGGATTTTAAAACGCATGCTGAATCTTAAATTCATCGAAAAATATGACTATAAACTAGCAATCCAAGATCCCGTGACTGCCTCATTACACGGCGTTCACCTCGACCTCACCGCGCCTTATGTTGCCGAGGAAGCACGAAGAATTGCACTCGAAATCTTCGACGACCGCGCATACACCGATGGCCTGCGTGTATTTACAACAATTCGTGGTGATTACCAGAAGTACGCACAAGATGCTGTAATCCGTGGGCTGATGGATTACGACCGACGTCATGGATGGCGGGGTACTGAGCGAACACTCTCCGGGACGATGCTATTTGATTGGAAACGACAGCTAAAAAATTTTAACGAGATTGGTCCGTTGAAGCCTGCCGTTGTCGTATCTGTCACCGAGAAAACAATCCAAGCCGTTACCTCTGATGAACAATCAGTCACCATCGAAACGAGCGGATATCAGTGGGCACGTGAATATAAGAGCGTCAATTCTATCGGCCCTGGAATCAAAGATGCTCGGACTTTGGTGGCACCCGGGGACCTTATCCGCGTACTAAAGGATGAGAATAAATGGTGGCTCGCACAAAAACCGGAGGTAGAGTCAGGATTTGTGGCTTTGGATCCAAATACTGGCGCAATACAGGCAATGATTGGTGGCTTCAACTATTTCGAGTCAAAGTTCAATCGTGCAACTCAGGGCGGTCGTATGGTTGGCTCGGGAATCAAGCCACTTATCTACACAGCTGCGCTCGAATCGGGAATGACACCCGCAACACTCATCAACGACGCACCGGTTGTATTCGATCAGACGGAGGGCGCAACCGATTGGCGACCACAAAACTCCGGTGGCACATTTCTCGGTCCAACACGCCTCCGCACTGCCTTATATCGATCCCGTAACTTGGTATCCGTTCGTCTTGTTCGAGAGCTAGGTGTAAACCGAATTATCGATATTGCTGAGCGTTTCGGAATCGATGCCACAAAACTCCCGAGAAATCTTTCCATCTCTCTGGGAACAGCATCTCTTACCCCGCTAAGTATGGCGGAAATATATGCTATCTTTGCGAATGGCGGGTTCCGAGTAAAAAATCATCTTATAGATCGTATCGAATCGGCCGACGGCGTTATCCTCTACCAAACTAGGCCCGTTGCCATTTGTAAAAGTGAATGTGATGGACGCACCGTATCTATTGATCTTGACCTTGACACCCGAATCCGCCCCGTGAACGCAGATTTATTTGAAACAGACTACACTGACAAGATTGCGCCGAGAGTGATTGACGAACGCATCCATTTCCTGATGAACGACATGTTGAAGGATGTCGTACAGCGAGGCACCGCAAAAAAAGCAAAAACTCTCAAACGCTCTGATCTTGCCGGCAAAACCGGAACCACCAACGATCAAATCGATGCGTGGTTCAATGGTTATCAAAAAGGAATCGTGGCATCTGTCTGGGTCGGTTTTGACCAACCAAGAACCTTGGGACGCTCAGAGTTCGGCGGTCGTGCCGCTCTCCCAATATGGATTGAGTTCATGAAACACGCTTTGAAGGACGTTCAGGAGGACGTGTCTCAACTGCCAACTGGTGTGGTAGCGGCGCGGATCGATCCAGAGACAGGAGCCAAAGCGCATGCATCCCAAAATAATACTATGCGTGAATATTTCTTGCTCGAAAATCCTCCGAGGGAACGATTACCAGAGACCGTAATCCCGGCGGTTGACGGTAAATCACTTCGAACACCGCAACAGTTGTTCTAAAACACACGGACCTTATTAGTCATATCCTTTAACTTTAAGGTCCATGGAACCTCCTTTCGTAACCACTTGGGAGATCGAGACACCCATCCTCGGACCTCAAAACGGGTCCCGATTTTTACATTCGGATCCGGCTTGGGCAAAAGAACACGTAAACGGCCCTCAAGGATAAAGGACTTAGAATCAATAATCTCGGTAACACTACCCAACCCAAATCGAAAACCATTCTTATCTAATGCTTGTATCCGTTCTGGTAACTGACCAAGTGACCAAAAACCTTTCCTTGCCTTACGAGCATCCCCCTCAATAAATGACAAACAACCTGCCAAGGTACTCTGGGGCGGGACCGCTACCGCCAACGCAAGACCCTCAGCTACCAATAATTCGCCGAGATACCTATTATCAAACCATAAATTGCCTAGTAATCGACCGTACCGATCCGCAGCCGCGGGCCATGGTGTGAGGCGAACCTTTTTCTTTAATAGCCACTCCGTAACCTTTCGCTTGGCTTCCCGCGCAGATCGCCCTTTCCAACTTGGATCTTTCAGTTCGAAAGAATTGAGTCCGGCCAAGCGTACTCGAGAACCGTCATCAAATATGAGAGTATCCCCATCAATAATTCGATGGACTGAAAATTCAGGTGATAATGTTTGAGGGGTCGGGCATGGAACCGCGAATATAATGCTCGAGTATCCAAGGGCAACAAAAACAGCGACTTTGACTCTTATTTTAGTTCGAAATAGAGCGTCCACCAAAACGCTTGTTGAAACGGTCAATACGACCTCCGGTGTCTAGAATCTTCTGTTTCCCTGTGTAAAAGGGGTGACACTCTTGGCATACATCTACGGTGAAGTCTTCACTCTTCGTTGAGCGTGTTTTGTAAACCACTCCGCACGAGCAGGTGACCTTCACGTCCGAATATGCGGGATGAATATCCGCTCTCATCTGTCTTATCCTCTGTATACTCGATAACGGCGCCCTATCAATTTCGCATTTTAGGTGCCGACAAAAATAAATAAGCCGCGAAGTTTATCAAACACTGAGCCGATCAAGGAAGCCTATGCCGAGCTTTTTTATCAAAGTTTTTGTTCCCGGACCTTTCTTCGAGCCGCTTGTTTATGTATCAAAAACTCCCATAGATGCGGGTATCAGGGTCCGCGTAGTGCTTGGATCCCGGGAAATCATAGGAATAAGCGACGGGGAAACCGCGGAGCCCAAGACCCTAAAAACCATCAAATCTATTTTATCTATAATTGATGAGTGTTCGATTATCAGTGAAGAACAAAGAGCTATAGTGCAATTTGCGTCGGATTATTATAACTCTCCGCTAGGCGATTTGTTGCTACACAGCCTCCCGGCCCCGATTCGTAAGGGAAGACCAATGCCCGCCGCAAAAACAGAACCGGGACTAGCACGACCCTGCGCTCACCAAATAACCGACGAGCAATTAAAGGCCATCCAATCCATTGATGAATCCTATCAAAGCTTTCAATGCTTTCTTCTACAGGGGGTCACGGGAAGTGGTAAAACGCAAATCTTTTCCGAATTGATTCATAGAGTATTAGCGCGACAACAGCAGGTGTTATTACTTGTCCCTGAGATCGGACTCACAGGTCAGATGGTTGAACGAATTCGAGAACAGCTGGATGGTCAGCTTGCTGTTTCCCATTCTGGCCTTGCTGACGGCGCAAGGGCCAGAGCCTTCGTAGCGGCCTCAAATGGTATTGCTGACATCCTGATTGGGACACGATCTACGCTTTTCACTCCGATGCCTCGCTTAGGTTTGATTCTGATTGATGAAGAACATGACGGTGCATACAAGAATCAAGAGGGATGCCGCTATTCAGCTCGAGATCTAGCGGTTGTTAGAGCCCAGCAGCGTGGCATCCCCGTGGTGTTGTCCTCGGCGACACCGTCACTCGAGAGTTGGCATAGGGCAGAGCTTGGAAAATACAAGCGACTACGATTATCCTCCCGCCCGAGCCAAAGACCCACACCATTGATACGTCTTGTTGATGCACGTCAAGACAAACCAAGAGATGGATTAAGTGACGCTTCCCGTCGGGCGATCCGGCAAACCATCGATCGCGAGCGACAAGTACTAGTTTTTTTGAATCGTCGGGGATACTCACCCGTCTTGATGTGTACAGACTGCGGTTGGATGCCAAATTGTAGACATTGCGACGCTAGGCCCACATTGCATAAACAACCAGATTGTCTGTGGTGTCATCACTGCGACCATCGCTCAAAAAAGCCGAATGTATGTCCCGAGTGTGTTAGCTCAAATTTACTTGCTATTGGTCAGGGAACCAAGCGCCTCGAAGAAGCTCTGTCTACATCATTTTCTGATATCCCCATTATTCGTGTTGATCGCGATACCACAACACGCAGAAGAGCGTTTCAGAAGCTACTTGAACCCGTTATAAACGGCGACCCCTGCATCATGGTTGGGACTCAAATGCTCGCCAAAGGCCATGACTTTAAAAAACTTTCAACGGTTATTATAGCTGACGCGGACCAAGGGCTTTCCAGCGCAGATTTCCGATCTGTTGAACATTTCGTCCAACTTCTGACGCAGGTTGCCGGCAGAGCTGGACGGTATCAGGATCGTGGCCAAGTGCTAATCCAGACACATCAGCCTGATTCGGTTTGGATTAATCGGATCCTCGAGCAGGATTATGACCGGATTGCAACTGTAATGATCGCAGAACGCAAGCAATTTAACTGGCCACCGAGCTCACACTTGGCGTTGATAACCGGTCGAGCGACGACGCTTTCGCCAGTTTTTAATGCCCTTGAAGAAATCGCTCAAAACATTAAAGCGTTAAATAGTCCTGTCAAGATCCTAGGACCGGCCCCTGCTCCTATGGAACGCCGTAATCGTCAATATCACGGACAATTGCTACTCCTCGGGAAGCGATCCGTAGTTCAGTGGGTTTTGAAAGTAACCGGCCCATGGGCGTATAAGAAGTATGGAAAAGTATCGATTCAACTAGATGTTGACCCCCGAAATCTTTCGTGATGCTACACTCGCGCTCAACCGGAGAGAGACAATGAAGGACGCTGTCGCTGCGCTGTTCGAACAGGCGCTCGATCAACTCATAGAAGAAGGCATCATTCAAGTAGCTGATCGGAAGGCTGTGAAGATCGAAAACACTCGCGATCCTGCGCATGGGGATTTAGCTACAAATGTAGCCATGCTTCATGCTAAAGGTGCGCAAATGGATGCGCGCGCAATTGCAGAACTTTTTATCAACAAGCTACCCGCTTCCGAGATGATCCGTCACGCAGAAATTGCAGGTCCTGGATTTATCAACCTGTATTTAGCGAAAAAGATCGCTTTCGAACCAGTAATAAGTTGTCTCAAGCACAATAAAAAATACGGGAATCATAAAGACACCAACGAGCGGATCCAGATTGAATATGTATCGGCCAATCCTACGGGGCCTCTGCATGTCGGTCATGGCCGAGGGGCCGCATATGGTGCCACACTTGTGAACCTGCTGAGTGCTCGTGGACATGACGTAGAGGCAGAATATTATGTCAATGACGCGGGCCGACAAATGGATATTCTGGCTGTAAGTGTTTTTTTACGATACCTCGAGAACACCGGCCAGTGTATTAGTTTTCCGACAGCAGGCTACCGAGGTAATTACATCTCTGATCTCGGCAATGCTCTGTTACAGAATTCAAGTATTTCAGCACAGATCACATTTAGTAAACTGCAAAAAAATGTGGTAAGCGACTCAGAGGAAACAAAGGACGCACATATTGACGGACTCATTAGAAATGCTAAGCAGTGCCTTGGCGAGGAGTGGCGGCAGCCATTCAATCTAGCGCTTTCGGCAATTCTGTCTGATATTAAAAATGACCTATCTGAGTTTGGTGCGAACTTCGATCAGTGGTTCAGTGAAAAATCACTAGTGACATCAGGTGAAGTTGATACAGTGATCGCGGCACTCGAGGACCGAGGGCACCTCTATGAGAAAGCCGGTGCTTTGTGGTTCAAGTCCACAAACTTTGGTGATGACAAAGACCGTGTGATTCGCAAAGACAATGGCGAGACTACCTATTTTACGAGCGATATCGCTTATATTGCCAACAAATTAACGCGTGGATTTGACAGAATTATTTACATCTGGGGTGCTGACCACCATGGCTATATAGTGCGGATGAAGGCAGCTGCCGAGGCACTCGGTTTCAACCCAGAGCGACTAATAATTCGATTGGTTCAGTTTGCAAATTTGTATAAAGATGGTGAACGCCTGCAAATGTCTACTCGTTCGGGCTCGTTCGTGACCTTAAGGGAACTGAGGGAGGATATCGGTCGTGATGCCTGTCGCTACTTTTATGTAATGCGTAAGGCCGATCAGCACCTTGATTTCGATTTATCACTGGCCACCAGCCAGTCCAAAGACAACCCAGTATATTATGTGCAATACGCTCACGCACGGATATGTCGAGTATTCGAGAGCATTGATGAAACACCATTTGATCAAATGCGTGGCGTACATCACTTGGCAGATTTAACCACTCAGGAAGAGCTCGATTTAGCGACCACTATTGGTCTATTCCCTGAGGTTATCAGAAGAGCAGCGGATGGACTGGAGGCCCACCTTGTTTGCTATTACTTGCAGAATTTAGCAGCTGATTTCCACAGATGGTACAACAATAACCGGCTGTTGGTAGAAACCGTAGAGATCAGAGATGCGAGACTTGCACTGGCAAAGGCCGTACAAATTGTCATTCGGAACGGACTTGATTTGCTTGGCGTCAGTGCGCCGAGGTCGATGTAATGCGTGATTACTCGACGCAAGCATCGCGACATCGCAGGATTGAAGAGAAGTCTCCTAACACTGCTGCGAGGGTTACATTGAGCATTGTTTTGCTTGGTGTCGTCGTCGTAATTCTCATTTGGTTGAGCCAAAGTGGCAATGAAGCAGAAAAGACGGATACGCCTCGACCGGCATTGTCTGAGCCAACAAATCAAATGCCTTCAACCAACAATGCTAGGGCAAGGGAGAAGGCCGTTACAGTTGAACAAGAAATTCCAGAGGCACCTGAAAACTTTTATACCTTCTACGAGTTGTTGGTTGGTGGTGAAGTCCCCATTAATACGGAAGAGGGGGCGGCAAGCGATGAAGCCGCCGCCGAGAAGTTGAAGAGTAAGATTATTCAAGTCGCTTCATTCAAAGACGCTGAGGCGGCAGAAGACGCCAGGATCACATTACTGTTTTTAGACTTAAAAGCACGAGTGATCCCCCCAAGTCAGACTGACGGCAGAGGGCATCAAATAATACTTGGGCCATTCAAAACTATTCGCGACATGCAGGCGACGGTCGATGTGCTGACCAAGAATGGTTATAACGCTCTTGTTCGAAAGGAATAAATATGGAGCAGTTTCACGGGACAACGATTGTATCGGTCAGACGAGGTGATCAGGTCTGCATCGGTGGTGACGGACAAGTCACCTTAGGTAATACCGTGATGAAAGGAAACGCGCGGAAAGTAAGACGGCTTTACCACAATCAAGTTCTTGCTGGGTTCGCTGGCGGCACTGCTGACGCCTTCACTCTGTTTGAACGCTTTGATGCAAAGCTCGAAAAGCATCAGGGAAATTTAACCAGAGCAGCCGTGGAACTTGCGAAGGACTGGCGACAAGACCGCATGCTTCGTAAATTGGAAGCAATTCTCGCGGTTGCAGATATAGAAACATCTCTAATTATTACCGGTAATGGAGATGTGATGGAGCCAGAGAATGGAATTATTGCCGTTGGATCTGGGGGGCCATATGCACAAGCTGCGGCACTCACACTTCTTCGAAATTCCAAACTTCCGGCACGTGAAATCGTTGAAGAGTCACTAAAAGTCGCTGGCGAGATCTGCATATATACCAACAACAATTTCACTATTGATGAACTGACCACAACCCATGACTGACCTTTCACCGCAAGAAATTGTATCGCAGCTTGATCGGCACATCATTGGTCAAGCCGACGCCAAACGTGCTGTAGCAATTGCCCTGCGCAACCGTTGGCGCCGTATGAGGCTCTCATCAGAATTAGCCCAAGAAGTCACACCAAAAAATATCTTGATGATCGGCCCCACTGGTGTAGGAAAAACGGAAATCGCGAGACGTCTGGCCCGACTTGCTGAGGCTCCATTCATTAAGATCGAAGCAACAAAATTCACCGAAGTGGGCTACGTGGGCCGCGATGTTGAATCAATTATTCGCGATCTCATTGGTGTTGCGATCAAGGATGAACGCGAACGTCTTTTGCTAAATGTCCGGGACCATGCGGAGGATCGCGCCGAAGAACGCATTCTCGATATTTTGCTTCCGCCGCCGCGGGGCGATCAGCCGATTCAATCTGATAACAGTGGTGCCCGTCAGGTCTTTCGAAAGAAATTACGAGAAGGTGAGTTGGACGATAAGGAAATTGAAATCGATGTCAAAGCGTCGGGCGTGGGTGTTGATATATTAACACCCCCCGGGATGGAAGACATGGCAAGCCAATTGCAAGACATGTTTTCCAAACTTGGCCAAGAAAATACAAAGCGACGGAAACTGCCGATTCAGGAAGCATACAAGATAATCATTGATGAAGAAGCAGCCCGCTTAATCTCTGAAGACGATGTCAAATCAATGGCCATTGCCAACGTTGAAAGCCGCGGCATCGTCTTTTTAGACGAAATCGATAAGGTATGTCGCCGTGAAAACACCCAAGGCGGAGATGTTAGTCGCGAGGGCGTCCAGCGCGACTTGTTACCCCTGATCGAGGGAACTACAGTGCAAACCAAATTCGGATCTATCAAAACCGATCACATTTTGTTTATTGCCTCTGGAGCATTTCATTTGTCGAAGCCATCCGATCTTGTTCCAGAATTGCAAGGCAGGCTACCTATCCGTGTTGAACTCGATGCACTAAAGCCTGATGACTTCGCCCGCATTCTTACTGAGCCAGATCATTCTCTCGTTACGCAGTACAAAGCACTTCTGCAAACCGACGGTATTACCATTGATTTTGCAGATAGCAGTATTGACGCGATCGCAGAAATTGCCGCCCGTGTAAATGAGAAAACTGAAAATATAGGAGCTAGACGTTTGCATACGCTAGTTGAGAGGCTTCTGGAAGATTTGTTATTCCAAACTGGCCAAATAGCCACTGAACCGGTGACAATCGATCGACAATATGTCGAATCGCGCCTAAAAGAACTGAGCCAAGATGAAGACTTGTCAAAGTTCATCCTATGAGGTGATATGAAAAAGACTACAGATTTCGGATTCAAAGAGGTCCCCATCGAGGAAAAGGCCTACCGTGTTCGGGAAGTCTTCGATAACGTCGCAACGCGTTACGATCTGATGAATGACTTAATGTCAGCGGGCCTGCATCGCATGTGGAAGCGCGTGGCAATCGAGACAATAGCAATTCGGCCGGGAATGCAGGTTCTCGATTTGGCATCAGGTACTGGTGATTTAGCGCGTGGAATGTCGCGGCGAGCTGGCTCCGAAGGTCATGTCGTCATGACTGATATCAATGAGCGGATGCTCCACGTCGGTCGGAACAAATGTATAGATAATGGCGAGCTGAAGGGTCTAAGTTGGTGCCAGTGTGACGCGGAAACACTGCCATATCCGAATGAAACGTTTGATAAAGTAGTGATCGGATTTGGTCTTCGAAATGTCACTGACAAAGACGCTGTCCTTCGCGAGATGTATCGGGTTCTCAAGTCAAATGGCAAGGCACTGGTTCTCGAATTTTCAAAGCCAGTCTCCTCGTCACTTTCGCAAATTTACGACATCTACAGTTTTTCGGTACTACCAGCTATGGGCCACTTTGTAGCGCAAGATAAAGAATCATATCAATACTTAGCCGAGTCAATTCGAAAGCATCCTGACCAAGACACGCTCGCAGAGATGATGAGAGCAGCCGATTTTGAGTCTGTTACTTACACAAATTTAACTGGCGGTGTCGTAGCGATTCATACCGGGGCAAAAGTATGATTCCACGCCTGATGATTGCAGGCCTCGTTACCGCTTCTGAACAGATGATTACTGCAGGTATGCGTGCAGCAGATCTTCGGCCCGAACAACTCGCCCCCATGGTTGGTAAAGTTCTGAGGGTGAGAATTACTGATCTCGATCTTGACATTTGGATCATCTGCGGCGAGGAACGCTGGTGGCTAGCCACAGAACCACAGGAAAGTGCAGATGTAGAACTATCTGGAAGCCTCGGAAGCCTTATCGAAACAGCCAAGGCACTCACGCAACCTACCGCGCCTCTGATTTTCGAAGATCTCGACATTCGCGGTAGCGTGGGTGTACTTCAAACCATGCAGAGAACTTTTCAGGACATAGATCTAGATTGGGAGGACATCGCTACAAGAGCGCTGGGGCCGGTGCCAGCTAATCTACTAATCAAAACTTTACGAACAGCCCGAAAGCAATGGTTGACGAGCCGAGCATCGCTCAAAAGGCAAACTGATGAATTTTTTCGATCGGAACAAAGTACTGTAGTCACCTCCCGCTTGTTTTTAGACACGGACAAAAGAACAACCTCGCTGACACGTCAAATTGACCGTCTCGATGCACGTTTAAAACGCATTGAGGGGCAAAATGGGTAACTCGTTCCGCTTATTAAAAATTCTTAGAGTTTTGTTTTCAGAGAGAATAGATGAGCTATTACCTCAGCCTAAGCGTCGTTTTTTAAAAGCTTTAGCATGGTGCGCTCCGTCGGTACGTGATAAGCGCGATCGTGGTGAGCGCTTAAGAGACGCCTTGCAGACGCTCGGACCCGTGTTTGTTAAATTTGGGCAGATGCTGTCTACGCGTCGAGACCTGCTTCCGCCAGATATTGCAGGCCCGCTAGCTGAACTCCAAGATAGGGTAAAACCTTTTTCCGAAAAAGTGTCAAGGGCAATCATAGAAACTGATCTCGATTGCTCGATTGATGAAATCTTTTGTGAATTTTCGTCGGAGGTTATGGCGTCCGCATCCGTCGCTCAGGTTCATGCGGCAAGACTCAAGACCGGCGAGAAAGTCATTGTCAAGGTGATTCGTCCAGGTATTGAAAAAGTCATCGAGGAGGACCTCAACCTCATGATGACCATTGCTAAGTTTGTGGAGAAGAATTTTATAGACGGAAAGCGGCTTAAGCTAGTTCAAGTCGTATCAGACTACCGAATGACCATCCTAGACGAGCTCGATCTGATGCGTGAGGCCGCCAATACAGCTTTAATCCGACGAAACTTTAAAGGCTCACCGATTTGCTATGTGCCCAAAATTTACTGGGATTACACGCGTCGTAATGTGATGGTCGAAGAGCGAGTCTATGGGATACCAATTTCACGAATTGACATATTTAAAGACAAGAAAGTAAACATGGAAAAGTTGGCAGAACGTGGCGTGGAGATATTCTTTACACAAGTCTTCGACCACAGCTTCTTCCATGCTGATATGCACCCCGGGAACGTATTCGTAGATATCTCAGATCCAGAAAATCCGGTTTACAAAGCGGTTGATTTTGGAATCGTCGGAACACTTGATCCAACGTCGCAGGCATATCTCGCGCAAAATCTGATTGCCTTTTTTGACCGAGACTACCGCGCGGTTGCAGAACTACATGTCGAGTCGGGATGGGTGCCGAAGGATACCAATATCAGCGATTTCGAGGGTGCTATCCGAACCGTTTGCGAGCCGATTTTCCAAAAACCTTTAGGAGAGATCAGCTTTGGGATCTTATTAATTCGCTTGTTTGAAGTCGCTAGGCGATTCCAAATGGAAGTGCAACCCCAACTCATCTTACTACAAAAAACCCTCCTAAATATTGAAGGTCTTGGCCGCGAGCTCTACCCAGAACTTGATCTTTGGAAAACAGGAAAACCATTCCTCGACCGCTGGGTTAAAGAGCGCTTGGGGACACGTGGAATAGTAAAATATGCCAAACGAAATATATCTCGATGGGCTGTTCAGTTCCCCGCCCTTACAAATACAATTTTGTCCGTACCAGAGAGATTAGAGCGCTTGGAGTCGATACAATCGCAACAAGCAGAATCACTATCGCGAATCGCCGTGGAAGCAAAGAAGCGAAGAATTTTAGGACGAATCAGCACCGCGCTCGGTATATTCGGTCTCATTATTGCAGGATCAGCACTCATCACTGAGCATGATTGGTTAGCAATGTACTGGCCTCTAACGATCGCTGTATTGTCGTTAGTACTTTTGGTAAGGCGATAATAATGGAAATCAAAGAAAAAGATCACAGAACACGGCTTCTCGATAATGTGTGCTTCAATGCCGACGGATTTATTTGCGCGATCGCTCAAGATCACACCACGAAAACTGTACTAATGGTTGCTTGGATGAACCGCGCAGCGCTGGAGCAAACTTTAGAGACAGGAAATGTGGTCTACTATTCACGTTCTCGTAAAGCGCTCTGGCGGAAAGGTGAGATATCAGGGCAAACGCAGCAGTTAATCGACATACGTATCGATTGTGATAAAGATGCGATCCTTTTGGATGTGCTGCAGGCAGGAGTAGCGTGTCACACCGGAAGAAAAAGTTGTTTTTCATGGGCGCCGAGCAGAGAGGGCGCGTGGGAACCAGTGGAGCCCGTCGAAATTGACCCGGATTTTTTATATAGGGGTGATCAATGACAGTAATAGAAGTCCTCGAGGATCTGTTAGCAGAGCGTCGCTTTGGCGATCCGGAGAAATCCTACGTCTCTAAACTGCACCATAAAGGCCTCGACCATATCCTGAAGAAAGTAGGTGAGGAATCAACAGAAGTTGTTATGGCCGCAAAAGATGCAGCGCGCTCGAAAAATAATGGTGACGTGATCCACGAGGTGGCTGATCTATGGTTCCACACCCTAGTTTTGCTGTCACATCTAGAAGAACCCCCAAGCGCTGTGCTAGCAGAGCTCGAGAAGCGTCTGGGCGTCGGTGGACTGATAGAGAAAGCAAATCGAGCGGATAGTCATGGCTGAGTGTCTTTTTTGTAAGATTCGTGACGGCGAAGTGTCCGCAGACATCATATTCGAGAACGACGAGTGTCTGGCGTTTCGCGATATTAACCCAAAGGCGCCCGTGCATTTTTTAGTAATTCCACGCCGTCACATCGCCAATTTATGGGACACAAAGACCTCTGACGAGGGTCTTTTGGGACGAATCCAGCTTATGATTCCTAAAATTGCAAAGGATCAAGGACTAGATTCAGGATTCAGAACAGTGTTGAATACGGGACCCGGAGGCCATCAAGAAGTGTATCACATGCACTACCATGTTCTTGGGGGCGGTCCGTTTACCGGCTTTAATTAACAACTTACATATAGAAAAATAGGAGCCCATTATGGGAATTGGTGGTATCAGTATTTGGCAGTTATTGATTATCTTGGCCATCGTGATCATGATTTTTGGAACCAAAAAGCTTAAGTCGCTTGGGGCTGATTTGGGAAGTGCGGTCAAAGGATTTCGGCAGTCAGTGACAGATAAATCCGAAGACAAAGGCGCCAACGAGGGCGCTCAACCCGCAACAGAAAACACCGTCCAGCACAGCGAATCTAACGAAACTCAGGCAAAACAGCAGACCAAAGCAAAAGAGAAGGTTTAAGTGTTGGATATCGGTGCGACCGAGCTCCTGCTTGTCGCAATTATTGGTCTTGTTGTCGTCGGCCCTGAGCGACTTCCTAGGTTAGCTCGAACACTCGGTCTATGGGTCAAGCGAGTACGGGGTCAGGTCTCGTCTATCCAAAGAGACATCAATCGCGAGCTCGAGCTCGAGGACCTCAAGCGCCAACTCGAGGCTCGTGGTGGAGGCTTGAAGATGGAAGACATCACAGGCGAAGATCCACTAAGTCTTGAACAAACACCTACTAAAGCAGTTACGGAAAATAATGAGCGATCCAAGTCTGAATGATCAGCCTCTGATCGTCCATCTGATAGAACTTCGCGATCGACTAATCCGAATACTAGTTGTGATTCTGCTGTTCTTTCTTGCCTTTATTGCTTTTGCAAACGATTTATATGCGTATCTAGCTGAGCCCCTGCAATCGTTATTACCTGAGGGTGCCTCGATGATTGCGACGCAAGTAGCCTCGCCCTTCCTCGCCCCCTTTAAACTCGCCCTATATTTGAGCGTTTACTGTGGTGCACCCATGATTCTTTACCAAGCTTGGGGCTTTATTGCACCTGGACTTTACGCCAAAGAAAAGAAAATTGCAGGTCCACTTCTCATTTCAAGCATCTTCCTTTTCTATGCCGGTATGGCCTTTGCCTATTATGCCGTTTTTCCGCTGGTTTTCGGATTTTTTACAACTATAGGTCCCACTGGGGTAACAGTCATGACAGACATCGACGCATATTTGTCGTTTGTCTTGAAGCTATTTTTAGCTTTTGGGTTAGCATTCGAAATTCCCGTCGCGACCATGCTCCTAGTTAAGGCCGGTATAGCCTCACCCGAATCGTTAAAGCAAAAACGGCCATATGTATTCATAGGGTGTTTTGTCGTTGGTATGTTGATAACCCCCCCAGATGTGATCAGTCAAACTCTTCTCGCCGTTCCAATGTGGTTGCTTTTCGAAGCGGGGCTTCTAGGTGCTCGTTTCGTTGGAACTTCCCAAGCTTCATACTCGACCGAGAATTCAGAAGAAGCAAGCGAATCAGGAACCACAACACAAATTCGAAACGAGGCGTTAGATGAAGAAGAGGAAAATGATCATACTGACGTGTTCGATATTATGCGCGGAAAAGACAAGAGCAACGATTCACCGATCTTGGAAGAGCTCGATGAACCCGATCCTTCTGAGGATTCTAATCCAACGGCAGGTCCCCGAAAGCCTGATCCAAGCTAGTTAATGACCATACAAGCCAGCGAGTTCGCGCGTCGCCCCGCACAGGCCCTCTGCCATTCTCGGGCTAAATACACAGTGGCCTGCGCCCTCCAGTATTTCGAGTTTTATTTGGGGGAAAAGTTCCTTCATGTGCCTTGCATTACTCAACGGACACACATAATCGTTTGTCCCATGCAACAGATACATAGGGATGGCATTTAGTTCAACATTTGGCCGATCAAATGTTTCGGGATCAATGAAACAATATTGGCTCAAATAGTGATGTTCGATCTGCGCATTACTCAGTTCGTGGCTTGGCCGAATTTTTCTAGTTTGTGTCGCCTGAGAATCAGCGACCGATAATCGATATTCCCATAAATTCCAAGCCCTAGCCGCTTGCAAGCGCGTAAACTCATCATCGGCGTGTAAGAGCTCAGCGTAGGCTTCTAGTACATTATTCATCGATCCTAGGCTGTCGCTGATAGGGGCTGTGAAATCAGCCCATGCAGCTGGAAACATACTTGATGCGCCATCGCCATAGAGCCAATCTAAGTTACATTCTGTATTCAGAAAAATGCCACGTAAAACGATCCCGAGGCAGTGTTCGGGCTCTCGATAAGCGTAAAGTAAAGCTAGTGTAGCGCCCCAAGAACCTCCAAATAGCACGTACCGAGAAAATCCGTAATGTACACGGAGTTGGTCGATATCATTAAGTAGTTTTTCTGTTGTATTGCCTTTGAGTGACCCGGACGGAGTCGAATTACCACAACCACGCTGATCAAAGCATAAAATGTGGTAGATCTCCGGGTCAAAGAAGCGATGCATTAGCGGCGAAGTACCGGCACCCGGACCTCCGTGTAAACAAATGACCGGTAAACCCCGAGGATTTCCATACAAAGCGACCCAGAGCCGATGCTGGCCGTCACTGGTGATCAACGTCTCTTCTAAATATGGATTAGATTCTGGATATAACCTGTGCATACGCCCCCTGATGGGGCGGCATGCACTCCTAGCTTGCCGCCTTAGCCCGACCTGCACGCTTGCGGTCAGACTCTTTGAGTAATTTTTTGCGAAGTCGGATATTGCTCGGTGTGACTTCAACAAGTTCATCATCATCAATGAATTCGAGAGCAGACTCAAGTGTCAGCTTGATAGGCGGTGTTAGGATTAAATTTTCGTCAGTGCCCGCGGCCCGGATATTGGTCAATTGCTTACCTTTTACCGGATTTACGGGAAGATCGTTCGACCGTGCATGGAGACCAAGTAACATGCCTTCATAAACCTCAACACCGGGTCCGAGCATCAAGCGGCCACGATCCTGCAAACTAAAAAGTGAATAACCCGTTGTTTCACCATTTGTCATTGACACCAATACTCCGTTTACTCGATTCCCAAGGTCACCTAGTTTCACAGGTCCATAATGATCGAAGACGTGGCTCATGATGCCGGTGCCTGATGTCATAGCTAGGAACATTGACCTGAATCCAATTAGCCCACGCGCGGCGATTATATATTCTAGTCGCAATCGGCCTTGTCCATCAGGCTGCAGGTTCTTAATATCAGCTTTGCGAAGTCCCATAGCTTCCATAACAGCGCCCTGATGCTGATCCTCGATATCGATGACAAGATACTCATAAGGCTCTTTTTTAACCCCATCGATCTCTTTTGTGATCACCTCTGGCCTCGACACCCCTAGTTCAAACCCTTCGCGGCGCATCGACTCAATCAGAACAGATAGGTGAAGCTCTCCGCGTCCCGACACGATAAATTGATCAGGAGATTCACCTTGCTCAACCCGTAACGCAACATTATGAATAAGCTCGCGCTCGAGACGCTCCTTGATATTGCGAGACGTTATGTACTTTCCATCTCTTCCCGCAAAAGGACTGTCATTGACTTGGAAGGTCATACTCACTGTCGGTTCATCAACGATGAGTGGTGGCAAGCCTTCAATTAACGACACTGAACAAACGGTATCCGAGATGGAGAGAGGATCCAGACCGGTAATACACACAATATCCCCTGCCGTGGCTGCCTCTTGTTCAAGTCGTTCGAGACCCTTGTATCCGAGAATCTGCAAAACCTTACCGGTTCGGGTGTTGCCGTTACGATCAACAACAGAGACCGGCTGATTCCGTTTCAACTGACCACGACGAATTCGGCCAACTCCAATAACACCCTGAAATGCATTGAAATCCAACGCTGATATTTGTAACTGTAACGGTCCATCAAGGTCGACGTCGGGAGCTGGGCAATGTTCAATAATCGCCTGAAAGATCGGCTCCATACTTTCAGTCAGCTGGTCAAACTCCAAACCGGACAAGCCATTTACTGCCGAACAGTAGACGACTGGAAAATCAAGTTGTTCATCAGTAGCACCAAGCTGATCAAACAGATCAAATATCCGGTCGATCGCGCCATGAGGATCGGCTCCAATCTTATCGATCTTGTTTACAATGACGATCGGCTTCAACCCCTGCTTGAAAGCTTTTTGGGTCACAAAGCGAGTTTGGGGCATCGGGCCCTCCGCCGCATCTACCACCAACAAAACAGCATCGACCATCGACAACACACGCTCAACCTCACCTCCGAAATCGGCGTGTCCAGGCGTGTCAACGACGTTGATCCGGTAATTGTTCCAATTGAGACCAGTATTCTTGGCAAGAATGGTAATCCCCCGCTCTTTCTCCTGATCGTTTGAATCCATAACGCGCTCGTGCTGAATATTTTTACGATCCAAAGTGCCTGATGCTGCAAGCAATTTGTCGACAAGGGTGGTCTTTCCGTGATCAACATGCGCAATAATAGCGACGTTGCGTATCCTCTCAATCATAGGGTCCTCCGGCCGCGCCGGAGTATAGCGAACCATTTACATTTAGCAGTAACTTTTTTAAAAGTGTGAGTCAAACGCACTAAAGTGGTGCAATTCAATCTGAATTTGCACAATTAAAGTGCAAATTTTTCTCATCTGCACCACAATAGTGACTATATTTCCTTTAAAAGCCAGCTCTCACAAAAACGGCACAGTGCTTGCTGTGTATTATACAGCGCTCAACCTAAGGGGTTGGGGTATCGAGTTCGATATACGGAGTCAGAAATGTCCGAGAATACTTTGAAATTAATAACAGACAGCGAAGCCCACTGGGTAGATCTTCGGTTCACGGATCCTCGCGGAAAGGAGCAGCATGTAACCTTTCCAGCATCAAAGGTAGACGATGAATTTTTCGCAGAAGGTGCGATGTTCGATGGTTCATCAATCGCTGGTTGGAAGGGAATCAACGAATCAGACATGATCCTGATGCCCGATGACTCTACTTCTGTTGTCGATCCGTTCACCGAAGAAGTAACGATCAACATAAGATGTAACATCGTTGAACCAAGCACGATGGCGGGTTACGAGCGAGACCCACGATCTGTCGCCCTGCGCGCAGAAGAGTATCTGAAATCCACCGGCATCGGCGACACATCTTTCTTCGGGCCAGAGCCTGAATTTTTCGTTTTCGATAATGTCCAGTGGAAGGCTGACATGGCCGGTGCGATGTACAAAATTGATGCTGAAGAAGCTGCTTGGGCCAGCGACGCAGAATTCGAAGGCGGTAATATGGCACACCGCCCTACTGTAAAGGGGGGATATTTTCCCGTTCCTCCTGTCGACTCTGCTATGGATCTGCGCACGGCAATGTGTGAGACGTTGGGGGTAATGGGGCTAGAGGTCGAAGTTCACCACCATGAGGTCGCTACAGCGTGCCAGAACGAGATCGGTGTAAAATTTAATACACTGGTAAAAAAAGCTGACGAAGTGCAAGTCCTTAAATATGTCGTCCATAACGTAGCACATGCTTACGGAAAAACCGCGACATTTATGCCAAAACCCCTGGTTGGCGACAATGGGTCCGGGATGCATTGCCATCAATCGATCTGGAAAGACGGTCAAAATCTATTTGCCGGAAACGGGTACGCAGGATTATCGGATGAAGCGTTGTACTACATCGGCGGAATCATCAAGCACGCTCGTGCAATCAATGCCTTCGCGAATGCATCAACCAACTCATACAAGCGTTTAGTACCAGGCTTCGAGGCGCCGGTCATGCTTGCTTATTCAGCACGTAATCGCTCTGCGTCAATCCGGATTCCCTATGTATCAAGCGCGAAGGCTCGTCGTATTGAGGTACGGTTCCCTGATCCAACAGCGAACCCCTACCTAGCGTTCTCTGCGATGTTAATGGCTGGCTTGGACGGTATCCAAAACAAAATCCATCCGGGCGAAGCGGCAAGTAAAGATCTGTACGACCTTCCGGAAGAAGAGGCATTGGCTATACCCACCGTTGCTTCGAGTCTTGAACAGGCGCTGGACGCACTTAATGAGGATCGCTCGTTCCTTACCTCTGGTAACGTTTTTACCGATGGTATGATCGATGGATACATTGATCTAAAACGGGAAGAAGTGGAACGTCTGAATATGACCACCCACCCCGTCGAATTTGGCATGTACTACAGCTTATAAACGAGGCGGGCCGAGGAATAGTCTCGGCCCTTTTTATGATACCCAATATACTTAAAGAGAATCTGGCTACTGGAGTGTTGCTGCTCAATAGCTCTCTTGAAGTAGTCTGGACCAACGACTCTGTTCTACAAATTTTGGGTGCAACTAAATCTCAAGTGGTGGGTAAATCAATCAGTACCTGGGTTTTAGATCAAGCAGACAATCTGTACCAAGAAGCCTTGGATTCCTGCATTAATTTTGGGCACCCATTCACTGTCAGAGAATTAAAGCTAGGACGCGGTGAACAAATGTCCACTGTTGACGCTTCTTTTAGTCAGATACCCATAGCTGACACTGATGACTCATTGTCAACCGAAAGCAATCCCGTTCTCCTGATTGAAATTTCACAGGTCGACAACTTACTAAAAATTGCGAGAGATTCGAAATACGCAACCGACGAAAATAATCTAAAAAAAATCCTAAAAGGCTTGGCACATGAGGTCAAAAATCCATTGGGTGGCATAAAGGGGGCGGCTCAACTAATGGCGAAAGAAGCGGATGCCTCAATTTTCCAAGAGTATCTGCAAATCATTATTTTCGAAGCTGACCGGCTAACTAAACTTGTCGACAAACTGATCGGCCCGTACAAACAAGAGCAGTTTCAGATCACAAATATTCATAAAATATTAGAGCATTGTCGAACACTGATAAGTGCCGAGATTGGTGGAGCCTACTTTATCAACCACGATTACGATCCGAGCTTACCCGAAATCAAGGCGGATGAAGAGCAACTGACACAAGCCATTATCAATATCGTTAGGAACTCAGCTCAAGCATTAAGCGAAGCCAAAACTGCCAATCCCGTGATCCTATTTAGTACGAGAGCCATAAGGAAACATGATCCAGAGACAGGCCTCGTCACTTCTGCAATACGGCTCCGAATAGAGGATAACGGTCCAGGAATCCCAGAAGACATCAAAGATCGAATATTTTTCCCAATGGTCTCTGGCAGGGCTCAGGGCTCAGGTATCGGACTTTCTATTACCCAAACTATCGTTTCACGGCATCACGGCTGGATCGAAGTAAATTCAAAACCCGGAGGCACCGCGGTAGATATAATTTTGCCGTTTGGAGACATATGACAAGCTCACCTACCGTTTGGATCGTGGATGACGACCGCTCAATTCGCTGGGTTTTAGAGAAGGCCCTTCAGGGCGCGGGTCTTGAACATGCGGTTTTTGATTCAGCCAAAGCGGTTCGTAAAGCATTGGAAGTAAATACGCCGACGGTTGTCATGACCGATATTCGTATGCCTGAAGAAGACGGACTTTCTCTCCTAGAACACCTCCACGCAGTTTCACCGAAACTACCTGTAATTGTCATGACTGCGCATTCCGATCTCGATAGTGCAGTCGCATCCTATGGTAAAGGCGCCTTTGAATACCTGCCAAAGCCTTTTGACGTCGACGATGCCATTTTGCTTGTACGACGAGCGCTAGAGCGTCAGAAAGAAACACCTACCATTACCGAAAAAAAGGTTACGAATGAAACCCCACTGATCCTTGGTGAAGCGCCAGCCATGCAGGATGTATTTCGTGCTATCGGCCGTTTGGCACAAGCCGAAATAACCGTCTTGATCGATGGAGAATCTGGAACAGGTAAAGAACTCGTGGCAAAAGCCGTACATGCAAATTCTCCCCGTAAAGCTGGTCCTTTTATAGCACTCAATATGGCGGCCATCCCGAAGGATCTGGTTGAATCTGAACTCTTTGGTCATGAAAAAGGATCGTTCACTGGAGCAACCGGTGCGCGCGTTGGCCGCTTTGAACAAGCCAACGGCGGCACACTTTTTCTAGATGAAATCGGGGACATGCCTTTTGACACACAAACGCGATTATTACGTGTTCTAGCAGACAACGAATTCTACAGGGTCGGTGGAACATCGCCCGTGAGGGTTAATGTTCGTATCATAGCTGCTACGCATCAGAATTTGGAGGAATGTGTTCGTGAGGGCTCATTCCGTGAGGATCTTTTCCATCGACTAAACGTTATCCGTATTCAACTTCCGGCATTGAGAAATCGTCGAGAGGACGTACCAGGCCTCGCCGAGCACTTCCTTGCAGTCGCTGCGCGTGAGATTAATAGCGAACCGAAGCATTTAGGTGACGACGCTAAGCGAGCGCTGTGGGATTTCAATTGGCCGGGCAATGTGCGTCAACTTGAAAATATGTGTCGTTGGCTATCGGTCATGGCTCCAAACCCACAAATTCAAGCACAAGACCTGCCGCCCGAGATCACCTCTCCTGCCAATGATATGCCAAGGAATACAATAACGTGGACGGGACTCTTACGAGAGCGCGCCGCGGGTCTGATCAAATCACACGAAGGCGAGGTAATCCCCAAGTTAACCGAGGAATTTGAGAGAACCCTAATTGAGGTCGCCTTGATAGATACTGCCGGCAGAAAGAAAGAAGCCGCTGAAAAGTTAGGGTGGGGGAGAAATACCCTAACTCGCAAGCTAAAAGAACTTGGATTTACGGATTCAGATTCAAGCGACGATTAGCTGGTCTTTTGCTTCTTTCGTTGTTCGAGAAAAGCATCAAAATTAATTGGTGCGAGCATCGGAGCAGGAAACGTTGCCTTAACCGCGAGCGAGTCAATGGTTTCACGAGCGTAGGGGAATAGGATATTTGGGCACATAGAACCCAAAATATGTTCCACCGTCGCATCATCGAATCCTTGTAAGATGAACACACCCGCTTGTTGGATCTCTATTAAAAACGCAACTTCGTCGTCTGTCTTAACAGTTACCCCAAGCTTGAGAGTCACCTCGTAAAGTGTATCACTCAGCTGCGCGTTAGTGACGTCTACCTCGAGACTTAACTTCGGTTCCCATTGCTTCTCAAAAATTTGAGGCACCTTGGGCGACTCGAGCGATAGATCTTTAGTGAAAATTCGAGCGATTGAAAAATTCTGTTCTAGTTCTTCAGACATGAATACCTATTTCCTCTAACCAAATTTTAAGTTGCCCAGAACGGAGCGCATCCTGTGTATCATCACAACCCCCAATATGGCGATCACCGACAAAAACCTGCGGAACCGTCCGCCGCTGGCTGATCTCCGTCATCTCTCGCCGCTTTTCTGGATCTAAGTCAATCCTAACTTCATCATACAGCACACCTAAATCATCAAAGATTCGCTTTGCCATTGAGCAATACGGACAAAAACCGGTGGTATACATCAGCACCCTTGTCAAGATGACTTTCCTTTTTTTACTGGGAGCGAGGCAGCCGTCCACTCAGCCATACCTCCTGCCAACCGCACTACCTCCTCAAAACCCTGACTCTTCAATTTTTTCACTACAGACCCCGCAGACGTTCCCATTTTACAAACAACAACGACCGGACTCGTCTTGTAACGATCTAGTTCTGATAGTTTTTTTTCGACAACACTCGCAGGTAGGTTGTGTGCGCCAGCGATATGGCCTTTTGTAAACTCTTGCGTCTCTCGAATATCCAAAATCAATGCATTTTCACGATTAATCATTCGCGTTGCTTCAATGGTATTAACTGATTTACCCGCTTTTTTTGTCTCTGTGTAATACAGCGTTCCCGCTGCCGATATCCACAACACAACGAGAACCCAGTTTTCCTGAACAAATTCGATAAAATTCTGCATAAATGGTGACAGACCGTGATCCAAATTAAGACGTCGAGTATAATCATGTAGCTGGCGATGTCACGGATCCCTCGCCAGTTCTTTGTCGAGATCCGCCTGATTCGATATATTCTGGACCAATACATGCGACCGAAACCCGTTGTACTTTTGATTTTGGACGGCTTTGGACTCCGTGAGGCAGCAGATGACAACGCCGTCCATCATGCAAATACGCCCACATTTGACCGACTGACTCAAACTGTGCCCCACGCTCAATTAGAGACATCAGGTGAGGCAGTCGGTTTACCCACAGGCCAAATGGGTAATTCTGAAGTTGGTCATATGAGCCTCGGAACAGGGCGAATAATTTACCAAGACTTCACCCGGATTAGCAGAGCAATTGATGAGGGCAGTTTCGAGACCAACGAAGTATTAGTAAGCGCTTGCCGGCAGACAAAAGACCAAGGTGGCACACTACATGTTCTGGGGTTGTTGAGCCCGGGAGGAGTACACAGCCACGAGGACCATATCGAAGCAATGATCGGGCTAGCTGACAAACTTAATGTTCCAATGACTCGCCTACATGCATTCCTCGACGGTAGGGATATGCCCCCCAAGTCCGCCGAACCGTCAATGATTCGTTTCCAAAGATTGGAAACTGTGCACACCAACTACAAATTTTCGAGTCTATGCGGTCGTTACTATGCGATGGACCGAGATAATAACTGGACCCGAATCCAAACCGCGTTCGATCTGATCACAAAGAGTCAGGCTGAATACTCAGCCGGAACGGCTGTCGAAGGCTTGCAACAAGCCTATCAGAGAGGTGAAAGTGACGAATTTATCAAAGCAACACGCCTAGGTGAGTCATGGGAATTGCGTCCGGAAGATGTCATCGTAATAATGAATTTCCGCTCAGATCGGGCCCGCCAAATCACTAAAGCATTAACTGCAACCACACTACCGGAGTTAAATCGACCGAATTGGGTAACAGCTTTCAATGTGTCGACATTGACACGATACAGTGACGATTTAAACGCAAGGGTGGCGTTCCCACCGCAAACACACCCCAACACATTAGGCGAGATGGTATCACAGGCAGGCCTGACACAGCTTCGAATCGCCGAAACCGAAAAATATGCGCACGTAACCTTTTTCTTTAGTGGCGGCAATGCCCGTATTTTACCCGGTGAGCACCGCGAATTGATTCCCTCGCCAAAAGTTGCTACCTACGACTTACAACCTGAAATGAGTGCGCCTGAAATTACCGATTTCCTCGTTGATGCTATTGTGCAAAAACAATTTGATTTCATTGTCTGTAACTTTGCCAACGGCGACATGGTCGGACACACCGGCAACTTTCAGGCAACCAAAAGAGCAGTGGAGGCGCTGGACCATGCGGTTGACCGTGTTTTGAACGCATGTGAATCGGTAGGTGGAGCGTGTCTCATTACGGCCGACCATGGAAATGCAGAACAAATGTTTGATCAAGAGAATGAGCAATCATTTACCGCACACACGAATGGACCGGTACCAATTTGGCTAGCCTCGAACCCTGTGAATGCGATCAAGCTTGCCAATGGTACTTTAAAGGATGTAGCACCTACTCTCCTCGCTTTGCTAAATATCGACCCACCTATCGAAATGTCCGGTCGGTCGCTTCTAATTTTTTAATGCCAATTCTAATCTGGTTATCGGTCGCCCTGTGGAGCATTCAAGGCCAAGCAAATGAGATTAAAGAAGCCGAACTGCAGCGACAGATTGCTGAACAACTCCTCAAAAATCTAAACAGTGATGTTCAGCTGGATACGAAGAAATTAGAGATCATTAAATCTGAGCTCAACCGTTTAAATACCGAATCTGCCAACCTGACCCTTGCAGTTGCGCGCTCCGAAGGACTAATGCGTGAAATGCGAAGCATACAACAACAAACAAAGAGACAAATTCAAGTAACCTCCACAAAAGCAAGCACCGCGCTTGATCACTACCGCACTGAATTAACCGCTTATTACATAAGTGGAAAGACTTTCAGACCCAACCTTCAAAGCGAAGGCGGCTTATCAGATTATCTCCCATTCTTGCTGAATGCTCGCGAGCAGAGCGTTGCTTACATCAAGGCGACTGCGACTGATTTAAGAAACTTACTAATTGTCCAAGAACGAAACTTAGAAAAAGCGAAAAAAGTTTCAATGGATTTAAGGAGCAAGCGCAACGCGCTTTCCCGAAAAACACGTGACCAGAGACAGCTTCTTGCGAGTGTAGCTCGGACATTACAAACTAAAAANCAACGCGAGGACGCGCTTAATTCTGATNTTAAATTCCTCNATCGNCGAATTAAAGCACTGCAACTGANGCCCAAAGGGGCGGCCCTAGGGTCCCTAAANGGCAAGATGCAATGGCCTGTTNTCGGTCGCGTTTTGCGGCGCTTTGGACAGAATCGACAGGACGGATTCGGTGATTGGCAGGGACTCGTGATTGGGGCCACAGACAACAGCGAAGTAAAAGCGGTTCAAGCAGGCAAGGTAGCCTATGCAGGGTATCTGCTTGGGTACGGTCTTGTAGTCGTAATCGCCCACGATGACGGGCACGCAACGATTTACGGACACAATCGGAAATTGAAAGTTGAGACAGGCCAACCTGTTCTTGCACGACAGGTGATTGCGATTGTCGGGAATACAGGTAGTCTGGATGTCGCAGCATTATATTTTGGAGTGACCCGAAATGGAAAATCGGTCAACCCAAGTTCATGGTTAAACTGAGATTATAATGAAAACGATAAAAACTATTCTGAGCTTTCTGCTCTCGACTTCTTTATCTTTTTTCTGTCAAGCGAATGAACATCCACGAGATGTCGAATCACTAGAAGCATTGCGCGCGTTTATTGAAGTGTATGAACATATCAAGGGTGAGTACGTTGAAAAAATCGACGACCAAACGCTCCTAAATCATGCTATCAACGGAATGCTGACTAAGCTCGACCCACATTCAGATTATTTGGAACCGCGCGATGTGTCGAGCCTCAGAGACTCAACTACAGGCTCATTTGGTGGCATCGGGATTGAGATGGATATAGTGGATGGGCTCATTCGAGTGATTGCTCCAATTGACGATTCGCCAGCAGCGCGTGCTGGAATCCTTGCCAAGGATATAATTACACACGTGAATAATGAGACCATCCGCGATGTAAATCTAAAAAAGGCAATCGAGACACTTCGCGGGCCAATTGGCTCTGAAGTGCAACTCAACATTCTTCGGAAGGTCGATGGGAAAGCAGAGGAATTGACCATCTCTCTCGAGAGAGCGGTAATTCGTGTTACGAGTGTCAAACAAGAAATTCTTCCACACGGAATTGGGTACCTTCGAATCTCTCAGTTTCAGAACAGGACAGGTTCCGACCTGGTTAAAGCCATCAGTAAGCTTCAATCTCAGGAAAAACTCAAAAGTCTCATCCTAGATTTGAGAAATAATCCCGGTGGTGTTCTTTCAGCGGCCATTGAGGTAGTCGATGCTTTTATCAGTGAAGGACTTATTGTGACCATCAAAGGGCGAGATGAATTCCTCGAGTCAAAATATGAAGCAACAAATACTGCTATCTTAAGCCAAGAACCAATTGTTATTCTCATTAATGGGGGCTCGGCTTCAGCATCAGAAATAGTTGCTGGCGCGCTACAAGACCACGAACGAGCTGTTCTAATCGGAACACCATCTTTCGGAAAAGGTTCAGTACAGACCATCTTGGCGTTAGAAAATGAATATGCATTGAAGCTTACTACTGCGCTCTACTATACACCGAGTGGTCGCTCGATTCAGGCGAAGGGTATTCAACCAACTATTCAGGTTTCAGGAGGAAAAGCCCATATCGAGTCTGATACCCAAGTGCGTGAGACTGACCTACCCAAACACCTCGAAAACGCGGGAGATGCTGGTATAACAGGTGACCGCGTTGTTAACAGACTGAACCAAGATAACCAGCTGTTGCATGCCTACAACTTGCTACGTGGAACGCAACTTCTTACTCGTTCAGACGAACCTCGATCCCTGATCTCGCCATAGTCTCTTTTGCCTCACCAATAGTATGCTGGGCGAAATGGAAGATACTCGCGGCTAATACACCCTCTGCATGACCCTCCAGCACACCATCGACCAGATGCTTCAAACTTCCAACGCCGCCCGAGGCAATCACTGGAACCGTCACCGCATCCGCGACAGCACGGGTTAGTTCCAAATCAAATCCATTCCGTGTTCCGTCGCGGTCCATTGATGTGAGCAGAATTTCTCCGGCCCCAAAAGAGACCATACGAATAGCCCAATCGACAACATCGATACCGGTCGGTTTACGTCCCCCGTGTGTGAAAATCTCCCAATGATCTGCATCGACCTGTTTGGCATCAATCGCGACGACGATACACTGACAGCCAAATTTATCAGCAGCTCTCTTCACAAATTCGGGCTCGACTACGGCCGCTGTGTTTATCGATACCTTATCTGCACCCGCGAGCAACAAGTCACGAATGTTGTCCGTATTTCGAATACCACCGCCGACTGTCAGAGGGATAAAAACCTCACTCGCCATATGAGATACAGTCTCGTAGGTCGTCGCCCTATTCTCGTGACTCGCCGTAATATCGAGGAAAGTAATCTCATCCGCACCCTGTTGATTATAACGGCGACTGATTTCTACAGGGTCGCCAGCATCTCGGATGTCTTCAAATTTAACGCCCTTCACCACCCGGCCTTGGTCAACATCCAGACAAGGAATAATGCGTTTCGCAAGTCCCATCTAATCGGTCTCCGTCAATCGAATGGCTTCTGCAAGATTTAGAGTACCCTCATAGATCGCTCTACCGGTTATGGCACCCACCACACCCTTAGATTCGACAGATAACAACTCATATACATCAGATAACCCAGTCAGACCGCCAGATGCGATCACCGGACAACCAGTCTCGCTAGCCAGAGACGCTGTCGCCTTGACGTTAACACCCGATAGCATGCCATCGCGGCCAATATCGGTGTAGACAATTGATGCAACCCCCACATCTGCAAATCTTTTCACAACATCGACGGCCGATATCGTGCTTGCTTCTGCCCAGCCTTCAGTGGCAACCCAACCATCCTTCGCATCAACACCAACGATAATCTGACCTGGAAATTGATGACATGCATCTGTCACCAGTGCCGGATCTTTAACGGCTTGAGTTCCTATGATTACCCAGGCCAAACCAAGATCGAGATAAGCTTTAATGGTGTCTAAATCACGAATCCCGCCCCCCAACTGTATTGGCAAGTTCGGATGCTCCGCTGAGATTCGCACTACCGCCTGTTTGTTCGCTGGCTTTCCCACAAACGCGCCATCCAAATCCACAATATGTAATCGCTTAGCGCCCGCTTCGACCCAACGGGTCGCTGTTGCAACAGGATCGTCAGAATATACGGTCGCATCTTCCATCCGACCTTGCCGTAGGCGCACACAAGCCCCACCTTTGAGATCGATAGCAGGAATAATCAGCATGCTCCGTCCCAACTCAAAAAATTAGAATAAAGATGAATGCCGACATCATGTGACTTTTCAGGATGAAACTGCACAGCAAAAACATTTTGCTGTGCCAGCGCAGCGGCAAAGAGGGGACCATATTCGCACTGCCCGATCACACACTCGGCATCAGCATCTGCATAGCAATAGCTATGTACAAAATAAAAGCGTGTGCGGTCAGATATACCTGACCACATCGGATGAGGTAGTTGAATCACTTCGTTCCAGCCCATGTGCGGCACCTTCAATGCAGCGCCCGCATCCGTCTTCATTGATTTCGAAAATTGCCTAATTTGGCCGCGGAAAACACCAAGTGCTTGAACGCCGGAGCTCTCTTCTCCATATTCAGCCAAAATTTGCATACCAACACAGATCCCCATAAGAGGCTTTGTGCCTATAAGGTCAAGAACAACACGGTCAAGACCGCGATCTTTGAGTCCTCGCATACAGTCACCCATCGCCCCCACGCCGGGCAACACAACTCTATCGGCAGCACGAATAGATGACGCGTCCGATGTGACTAAAACCTGACAGATACCAGCATTTTCAATAGCCTTTTTGACGCTATGTAAATTTCCAGAACCGTAGTCGATAACGGCAACTGTCTGTACCATTCAAAGCGATCCTTTGGTCGACGGTATCGCCCCGCTCATACGAGAGTCTGTGGTTAGCGCCATACGAAGTGCTCGACCAAAAGCTTTGAATACGGTCTCGATCTGATGGTGTGAGTTGTCACCTTTCAGATTATGGACATGTAAAGTCACTTGTGCGTGATTAACAAAGCCCTGAAAAAACTCGCGAAATAGGTCCACGTCAAATCCGCCAACGATAGATCGAGTAAAAGGAACCTCATAAAATAAACCGGGACGACCTGAAAAATCGATGACTACTCGGCTCAAGGCCTCATCCAGCGGAACGTAGGCGTGACCATAACGGGTCATGCCTTTTTTATCACCCACCGCCTGAGCGAACGCCTGACCAAGCGTAATCCCAACATCTTCAACCGTGTGATGATCATCAATCTCAAGATCACCACTGGCTTGAATTGAGAGATCAACCATTCCGTGACGTGAGACTTGATCAAGCATGTGCTCAAGAAACGGTATGCCCGTTTTAAACTCACCCACACCCGTACCATCCAAATTTAGACTGATCTGAATCTGAGTTTCTAGTGTATTTCGTTCGACTGAGGCAATACGATGTGCCATGGCCTGTTCCTTAAGCCGTTATAAACACCGTAGTATAGCGGTACTAAGCTCGACTGACGACAGAGGGTACTATGCGATTTATAAGAGTTTTCTTTATCTTGGTGATAGTTTCAGTAGTTGCCGCAGCGGCTTCTGTCACCTACATCACTCAGGTACTGGATCCAAATGATCTCAAACCCACGTTAGTCAACTCAGCTAAGAAACAACAAGTCAGGCTCGAGCTACAGGGAAATATTACGTGGGCATTCTGGCCGTGGTTCGGTTTTTCTGTTGAAAAGGTCAGAGCATCATCACCCAACTGGGACTTTGCGGCAGAGAGGCTTGAGGGCTCGCTCTCAATATTATCATTGCTCTCAGACACTTTCGTTATCGACCGATTGAACGCAATCGCTCCAAAGGTAACCGTGAGAGCCACACAAAAAAATAAACAATCAACGATTCTCGATCGTTCCGAGCCTTCAAAAGAAAAAACGCTCCTAGTCCGTCAATTAGCAATTACAGACGGCGAAATTGATGGACTATATCCCGAACTCACCTTGTCTCGAGTTCAGTTATCGGTCGATTCGCTAACACCAGCAACAGCAAGTGATTTATCACTTTCTGCATACCTCACATTCGGCGAATATCAGGCGCCCGTGGAAATCCAG